>JACMMN010000040.1 GCA_014379075.1 Pyrinomonadaceae bacterium
CGACGCGGGCGTGGCAGCTTCAACCGCTCGCCGCAGATTACCCTGTCGTCGCCAAGCTCCTTGAATATCGCGGTGTCGCAAAATCTCTCACCAGCTTCGGCGAGAACATTCTGGAATTTATCGAACCGAAAACCGGCAGGATCCACGCCGATTTCCGCCAGATCGGAGCGCCGACCGGCAGGTTTTCCTGCTCGAACCCTAACCTTCAGCAGATACCGCACGACGAACAGTATCGCCGCTGTTTCGTTCCGCCCGAAGGGAGAAAGCTGATCATCGCCGACTATTCGCAGATCGAACTCCGCATCCTGGCCGAGTTTTCCGACGACGAGAATTTTATCAACGCCTTTGTTTCCGGCCTCGATTTTCACACGATCACGGCCGCGCAGGTCTTCGGAGCAAAACCCGAAGACATAACCGACGAACAGCGCTCGTTCGCCAAGCGCCTGAATTTTGGTATTGTCTACGGTATCGGAGCTTCGCGTTTTGCATTGATGACGGGCCTTGGCCAGACAGCGGCTGAAAACACGATGCGAAAGTATTTCGGCACTTTTAGAGGTTTGGATAAATATCTTCGCGAGTCGGGAAACAAGGTCGTTGCGGAGCGGCAGGCGAGAACCGCATCCGGTCGAATGATGCGGCTGCGTTTTGATGAGAACGACCGCCAGCAGGTCGGCGGAGCTAGGAGAAACGGGATCAACATGCCGATCCAGGGAACGTCCGCCGATATTCTAAAACGGGCAATGCGGCTGCTTCACGACCAAATTTCCGACACGTCAGCAAAACTCGTCAACATCGTTCACGACGAAATAATAGTCGAATGCGACGCTGCGGAAGCCACGGATATTGCCGCAAAACTGGAAAAAGCTATGTGCTCGGCCGGCGAAGAATATGTAAAAAAAGTGCCGGTAAAGGTCGATGTACATATCGCTGACGAATGGGCGAAGTAAAGGTCCGAGTTCACTCCGCGTGTCTGAACCTTGACTATGCAGTACGCTGAAGCGTAAACCCAATACGAAAAAAGCGTCCGCAGACGCCCTTTCACTATTCACATTTAGTTCTTAACTTATTTAGGCCGCCGCTTCGCTCTGTTCTTCCTTCTTCGGCATATACAGGATCCGCGTACAGCTTTCGCAGGTGATTATCTGGTCGCCTTTTCTGACCTCGACCTGCATTTGCGGCCGCAGCGACATAAAGCAGGCGCTGCATGAGCCGTTGATAACAGCGGCAACTGCAATTCCGTCACGGCTGCGCTGGGCCATGCGGTTGTAAACCGACGCTAGCTGCGCGGGAAGCGTCACGAAAACCTTCTCGCGTTTTTTTGTTTCCGCGTCGAACTCCTTTTTGCTTACCGCCAGTTCCGCTTCAAATCCTTTCATTGCTTCGGCACGCTTTGCGTCCAAAGTGTTTATCTCATCCGCACGCTCTTCCAACTCCTTATCTACCTCTTCCGATGCGGTCATTTTTTCAATGACCTGCGTTTCGAATGCGGCTATCTGCTTTTGAAGAGCGTCCGTTTCACGCATTGCGGTTTCGTATTCCTTCTGATTTTGCGCGTGTTTCAGGTTGCGGTCGGCCCTTTCAAGATACGTTTTGTTTTCGGAAATTTGTTTATCCAGATCCGCCCGGTCGGCATGCAGTTTGTCCCGCCTGGCTTGGATTTCGCGTATAGAAAAGGCGTGCTGTTCAAACTCTTGTTCGATCTCTGCACGCCTTGTTTCCGCCGTTTCGATTGACTGTTTTAATCTACGAATGTTGGTATCTGTCTTTTGTAAATCAATTAATTTCTCTAGCTCTGCTCTCACTTTTTAAATATCTCCTCAAAAAAGCCGCCCTGTCATTGATAATTCTAACTCACACGGCCGTTAAAATAAAGCATAAGCCGTCATTCGCCAAGAAATATCTGAAAATGGCCCCTCAGTGACTCGGATCTGAAATGATCGCCTGCCTTTTCGTCTCGCCTAACGTACCAGTCGGGAAACCCATCCGATTGTAAGAGCATAAGGTCGGCGTTCTGCTTCGCCATGCCAAAATGCGTGATGCGGGCGAACGCAAGCGCACCGCCTCGCATAAAACCGTCGGCCGGCGTTCGCGTCCAACCCGCTTCGATGGTCAGACATCTCACACCCTGACGCATGCGAAGCAGCGAACCGGCCATGTTCGAGCCGTTCCACGAGAAATTGTGCGGTTCCTGCCGTTCTATGGAAATGCTCGAATTATTCCGGTTAGCCTCGCCGGCGATCTCGAGCATCGTGTCGAAAAGCCATGTGGTGCTCGCCTTTCGAATGGCATCGTTGGTCGCTTTAAGAGCCAGGTAATCGGCCACGTCGTGACGCCCGGACGCCTTTGCGTTTTCGAGTGCCTTTGACAGCATTTTCGACCAGATCTCGTCCAGCTCATTCATGCTTCGAGAATAGAACCGGACGGCCGCAAATGCAATTTCGTGGTATATTTTTAGTTTCGGGTTCACGGTTCAAGGTTTCAGGTTCGAGACACGTGTTGCCTGAAGACAGTGTTTTATGAAAAACGCAGTAATAATTTTTGTTTTACTTTCATTTTCGCTCGCGGCGGCCGCCCAGAAAAAACCACCGGTAAAAAAGTCCGGCGCCGCCAAGACCGCAACAGTAAAAAAGTCCCTCACACCGGTACCGACTCCTTTCGATCCCGCGGCCGAGAAAGCCAGGCTTGACGACGCGATCGCTGCCTATGCACCTGCCGAAAGGGTCGTGCAGCTTAAACGATTTATCTCCGACCTCCCGAATTCCGGCGAAAAGCCGCGCGCGGTCGAGGCTCTCGTCGTCGCGTATGCAGCTCTCGGGGACGAAAAATTGCTGGCCAACGAACCTGCCGAAGGCGTGACGCTATTCAAACTGGCGGCCGATGCCGCTCCAAAACCGATACCGGTACGGCTCTTCACGGAGATCGTTTCCAAATTTCCGCCGAATTTATACTACCGCGGCCAACGGGCGGCCGCCGTCGAGATCGCTGCGGTCATCGAGGCAAAGGCTGAAGGCAATGCGTCACAGCTTCTGGCTTTGGCAGCGTTTTATCTTGGGACGGAAAGCGGCGGCGAAGCTCGTCGCCTGGCCGAAGCTGCGGCCGCCATCGATCCGCGATCCGTCACATCGCAGCAAACCCTCGGCCTCGCTCACCGGCTGAACTTCGATCTCGAAGAATCCGCAAAAGCATACGAAAAGGCACTGGATCTCGATCCCGAATCCAGCG
>JACMMN010000302.1 GCA_014379075.1 Pyrinomonadaceae bacterium
AGCGCGTTCGCATAAATCGAACCGCATCCACGGCGACCGTTCGCAGTCGCAGCGTGAGGCAGCACTTAGAAGCTTCAAAACCGGTAAAACCCGCGTTTTGGTGGCAACCGATGTAGCTGCCCGCGGGATCGATATCGATTCGGTGTCACATGTGATAAACTATGACATACCGGAAGCTCCAGAGGATTACGTTCACCGCATTGGCCGAACGGGCCGCGCCGGTAATAAAGGCCGGGCGATAACGTTGTTTACGACGGCTGAAGAACACTCGATGCGGGCGATCGAAAAACTGACGGGACAGCCTGTCGAACGTGTACTGCTTCCGGATTTCGGGGGAACGCTTCATGCACCGAGGGCTCCGATCGGTAAGGCTTCGCCGGCGAAAAAGAGCTTTCGATCATTTCGGCCTAGACGCGGCAGATAAACAAAGGAAGATAAAGAAATGGCAACAAAAGTAGAAAAATACTCTATCGGCGAATCAATCGTCATGATGTGTTCGGCATGCGATGTCGAACAAAATCACCTGATCCAAACGGCGACCAAACAGGGAAAGATAACCTGCGCGGTCTGTGAAGTTTGCGCTACTTCCAGCACTTTTAACCGGGGTGTAAAAACTTCGGTTGCGATGGGAAAATCGAAAACTGCTTCGCCGTATGATCGTACCCGCAAATACCGGAAAGGCCAGGCAATGATGCATTCGCATTTTGGCCAGGGAGAAGTTACGGCGGTTTTGGACCTTCAGAAGATCGACGTGCTTTTTGGCGACCGGACCCGCAGATTGATCCACGCTCAAGTTTAATTTTTTACTGAATTAAAATAGAAAGGCGGCTCACAACTGAGCCGCCTTCCTTGCGCCTAATTAACCTCTTTGGTTTATCTGCGTCCTTTAAGAAGAAATCCGACGACAAGGCCGATAGCCGCCGAGATCAGGATCGTCTGGCCCGGTTTCTGACGGGCAAATTCCTTTGCTTCTTCGACCAATTCCTTTGGGTCCTTACTCTGTAATTCCTTAAACTTATCGCCGGCCTGTGCAAATTTCTCGCTTGCAAAATCCTTGGCCTTCGCTGCCGCGTCCTGGACCTTCTGTCCGTATTCCTGTGCCTGCATTTTCAAATCTCCTAAAAATTCATCGTCTAAAACACTGCTGCTTTGATCGCCGTCGGCCGGATTTACCGGAACGAGGCTTTGCTCCAATTCCTTTTCGGCTTTTTTTACCTCTGCTTCAAATTCTGACATCTCTTTTCTATTCCTCCCTGGATTTTTCAATCTAAGCTTATGCGATGAAACCTGTTCGCGTTAAGTTGGAAACGAATTTGGAAACACGAAGGTTCAGTCTTTTTTACTGCTCGTGTTAAGGAGCGGTTAAATTGGTAAAAATTGCTTGACAAACATATTTTGAAATGTAAATCTACTCAGATACTTGGAGTAAGTAAGCACTTACTTATCATACATATCAGGAGTTTTGATTGATCAAAGATTTGTTTAACTGTGACCACGTAGGGAAGATGACCGGTGATAAGCGCCGGGAGCAGATCCTGCATACGGCCGTGAGTTTGTTTTCGCAGCGCGGATTCAGCGGAACCACAACTAAGGAAATAGCTCGCGTCGCCGGCGTTTCCGAAGCAATGGTGTTTCGGCATTTTTCGACCAAAAGCGAGCTATACGATGCGATCCTGGGCGATAAATCGTGCCATGACGGAATAAGATTTCCCTGGGAAGAAAATCCGGTCCTTCACGAAGCTATAAAGAACAAGGACGACTATAACGTTTTTTTCAATCTCGCTTTAAACGCGCTTATTAAACAGCAAGCTGACGAAAACTTTTTGCGATTGCTGTTTTATTCCGCTCTTGAGGAGCATGAACTTGCGGATCGATTCTTTAATGAATTCGTTGCCCGTTTGTATGAGTTCATCGGCGGATACATAAAACTTCGTCAAAACGACGGGGTAATGCGGGAAATGAACCCCCGCATTGTAGTTCGGGCGTTTCTGGGGATGCTGATACATCATTCCCTTAACAATATTTTGTGGGACAGGAATCGCCGTCTATTAGACATTACGAACGAAGAAGCTGCAAAGAATTTTGCGGAGATCATTCTCCGGGGAGTATTGAAAAAGGTTTAGCAGCACTTAGGAACCCAAGCATTTAACAACATGAGAGACCAAAGAGTTTTCATTTCAGCAACTTTGATAGTAGCGGCCAGCGTTCTGGCCGCCGCCGGGTGCGGTTCGGCTTCAAGTTCGCCCGCGAATAACACGAACAACCAGCCGACAACAGTGGATGTAACCACGACACAGGCGGTCATTAGACCGATACCTTCATATATCGAGGCGACCGGCAATCTCGCGAGTGACGCGCAAACGGATGTCGCACCGGCTGTCGGCGGAAAGATCGTCGAGGTAAATTTCGACATCGGAAGCTATGTCCAGCAAGGCGATGTTCTTGTACGCCTGGACAATCGCGACGCAGCCATCCGTCTCGATCAGGCAAGGGCCCAGGCCGAACAGCAGCGGCGGGCCGTGAGCCAGGCTGAAGCGAACGTTGCTCAGGCAGCCGCCAATCTCAAACAAACACAGGACCGCTTGGGCGTGAGAGAGGGCGAAGCATTTAAGATCGAGAATTTTTCGCAGGTCAAAGCCTTTTCCGCTCAATTGACACTGGCGGAAAAGGAATTTCAGCGGGCGCAGAAACTGCTCGAAACCGGTGATATATCCAAATCGATATTCGACCAGCGGAGGGCGCAGCGCGATCAGCTTATCGGCCAGCTTGACGAGGCCCGTTCGAATGCGGCCGTCGCCATACAGGCGATAAACATAGCGCGTGCAGCGGTTGACACGGCCAAGGCTACCGTCTCAGGTGCTAAGGCGGCCGTTACTACCGCCGAGACTCAGATCGATCAAGCGCAAAAAGCGGTTACGGATACGGTGGTTTATTCGCCGATCAGCGGTTATGTGGCGGAACGGAACGCCGATCTTGGGGAGTATATTTCGCCCAGCACGCCGAATGCGAAGATCGCGACCATCGTTCGCACGTCTACGCTGCGTGTACGGATCGACATACCGGAGCAGTCTGTCGGCAAAGTCGCGACGGGGGAAGGGGTCTCACTTCAAACCAGCTCGTATCCCGACCGCAGCTTCGCGGGAACTATTGTACGAATTGCACCAAGCCTGAATGCGACGGCCAGAACCCTTACGGTTGAGGCCGACGTGCAGAATGTGGACGGGCTTTTGAAACCGGGACAATTTGCGACTGTCAGAGTTACGCAGTCAAAACCGGAGCCTGCCGTGATGATCCCGGTGAAGGCGGTTAAAACCGTCGGCGAAACCAACAGTGTATTTGTAGTGAAAGACGGCGCGGCCCGCGAACAGTTTGTTCAGCTCGGACTTCTGGAGAACGATATGATCCAGGTCAAGCAGGGCGTCATCGAAGGCGATATTGTCGCGACTAGTAATTTGAATTTGTTGACTGACGGGATTTTTGTGGTCCAGGCTAATTAATTAGGGGTTTTTAGTATGCAGTGGTTAGCAGAAGTTTGTGTAAAGCGTCCGGTTTTCGCCACGATGTTGATCCTTTCGCTCGTGGTTGTCGGTATTTTCTCGTTTTTCCGGCTCGGGGTCGATCTTTTTCCGAAGGTCGATTTTCCGACGATAACGGTTACGGTCGTTAATCCCGGGGCGTCCCCGCAGGAGATCGAAACGGAAGTTACGGAAAAGATCGAGGAAGCCGTCAATACGATCAGCGGTATCGATGAATTGCGCTCCTCCTCCATCGAAGGCATTTCTCAGGTTTTCGTTGTGTTCCTGCTTGAAAAGGATGTGAACGTTGCGGCTCAGGAAGTCGAGAACCGCGTGCAGACCGTTATTCCAAATCTGCCCGAAACCGCCGAGCAGCCGACCGTGCAAAAGCTGGACAGCGACGCCGCCCCGATCCTGCGTATTGTCTTGTCGGCTCCGACGAACCTTCGTGACGTCACCGAAGTCGCCAAAAACAAGATCAAGGAGCGCATAGAATCGGTCAATGGCGTAGGCCAGGTTTCGATCATCGGCGGCCGCGAACGGCAAATAAATGTCTGGGTCGATCCCGACAAGATGCGGGCTTATAGCGTAACAGCGGCCGAGGTCAGCACGGCCCTGCGGATACAAAATGTCGAATTTCCCAGCGGCAGGCTCGACGAAGGACAGACCGAAACAAGCGTCAGAACGCTCGGAAAAGTTAAAAAGCCCGAAGATTTCGCCGATGTCGTGGTCGCGACACGCGGGACATATCAGGTCCGCATCGCCGACATCGGCCGCGTCGAGGATGGAGCGGAAGAGCTTCGCTCTGAAGCACGTTTGAACGGACAGCCTGCTGTAACGCTGATCGTTTCCAAACAGTCCGGGCAAAACACCGTTGCGGTCGCACAGGAAATAAAGGAGCGGCTGGCAGAGATCACGGGTGACGAGTCCAAAGGGATCAAGGGTACGCTCCCGAATGGCTACACCGTTCGCATCGTCGGCGATAACTCGATATTTATCGAAAATTCGCTGAACGCCATCGAGGAGCATTTGATTCTCGGAAGTTTGCTGGCGTGTCTCGTAGTGTTCCTGTTCTTATGGAATTTACGTACGACGTTCATTGCCGCACTGGCTATTCCGACTTCGATCATTTCGACGTTTGCCCTTGTTTACGCGATGGGCTACACGCTGAATTCGATCACCATGCTGTCGCTGACTTTGATGGTCGGAATTGTGATCGATGACGCCATTGTTGTGCTCGAAAATATTTACCGCTTCGTCGAGGAAAAGGGGATGGATCCTTTTCAGGCCGCGATCGAAGGCACTAAAGAGATCGGCATGGCAGTTCTCGCGACGACGCTTTCGCTGATGGCCGTGTTCGTTCCGATCGGCTTTATGTCCGGCATCGTCGGCCGGTTCATGTCGAGTTTCGGATTGACGGCGGCGTTTGCGGTCGGCATCTCGCTTATCGTTTCGTTTACATTAACGCCGATGCTCGCGGCCCGTTTGATAAAGCGGCCGAAAAAGGCAAAAGAAGCGGAAGAGCCGGAAGAAATGCAGATCCGCGGCGATGGAATGGTCGAATCGACGCCGAAAGCGCACGGCAGCAAGCATGCAGGATTTTACAGGCACATCGACTCGACTTACACGTGGATGCTGAGGTTTTCGATGGCCCACCGATGGCTGATCGTAACGCTTTGCGTGCTGGTTTTCTTAAGTATTATTCCGCTCTTCATGCTCGTCGGTAAAAACTTTTTACCGGTCGATGACCAGTCGCAATTCGAGATCTCGGTGCGGGCTCCGGAAGGTTATTCGCTGCCGGCAACCTCTCTTTTGATGGAACGGATCGCCACCGATCTTCGAAAGACCGAAGGCATTACCGACACGCTCGTGACGGTCGGCGGCGGCCAGGCACAGGTCGTCAACAGCGGAACGATCTACGTCAAATTGAGCGAGATACACGACCGGCCGAAGTCGCAGGAAATAATGATGGCCGACGCCCGCGAGCTTCTGAAGCAGTTTCCGCCCGAATTGCGCACGGCAGTTCAACAGGTCCAGGCTTTTTCCGGCGGCGGATTCCGCAACGCAAACGTTCAATTTTTGATCGGTGGCCCGGACTTGAAAATGCTTGAGGAATATTCCAACAAGCTGCTCGAAAGGATGAAAACGATCCCGGACGCCGTTGATGTCGATTCAACCCTGATCAGCGGAAAGCCGGAAGTCCAGCTAGAGGTGGATCGAATTAAAGCGGCCGATCTCGGCGTCCGCATCGGCGATGTTTCGCAAGCACTTAACACGCTGGTTGCCGGCACGGAAGCAACGACTTTTAACGAAGGTACCGAGCAGTATGAGGTAAGGGTTAGGGCGATCAATACTTTCCGCAACGATGTCGAAGGGCTGAAACGCCTGGTCGTGCCATCGACAAAAGCAGGTTTGGTCACGCTCGATAATCTGGTGAAGGTCAAGGAAGGCACGGGCCCCAGTTCCATCGAACGTCTCAACCGCCAGCGTCAGGTGACTCTTCTCGCGAATACGATTCCCGGCGGATCCGCGGCTAAGATCCAGACAGCTATCGACGAAGCGGTAAAAGACCTGAATTTACCGGCCGGATACAC
The DNA here is from genome assembly GCA_014379075.1 of Pyrinomonadaceae bacterium. Classification (GTDB taxonomy): domain Bacteria; phylum Acidobacteriota; class Blastocatellia; order Pyrinomonadales; family Pyrinomonadaceae; genus OLB17. Next base: position 6,110 of record JACMMN010000302.1, read on the forward strand.
GACGGGTTATGTCGGACAGTCAAAGGAAATGGGCAAGGCCGGTTTGTACTTCCTGTTGGCAATATCGCTGTCGTTCATCTTTATGTATATCGTGCTGGCCGCCCAGTTCGAATCGTTTATTCACCCGGTAACGATCCTTTTAACGCTGCCGCTGTCGATACCGTTCGGAATTCTGAGCCTGCTCGTGTTAGGACAGACGGTCAACATATTTTCGGGCCTTGGATTGCTGCTGCTTTTCGGCGTGGTTAAGAAGAACGCAATTTTGCAGATCGACCACACGAGCCATCTGCGTTCGCAGGGAATGAGCCGCTATGACGCGATCATCCAGGCAAACCGCGACCGTTTGCGGCCAATTTTGATGACGACGATTGCTCTTGTCGCCGGAATGATACCGCTGGTGGTTTCGACAGGAGCCGGTGCCGGAACAAACCGCTCCATCGGCGTCTTGGTCGTCGGAGGACAATCGCTCTGTCTGCTGCTGACTTTATTGGCGGTGCCGGTTTTCTATTCGCTGTTTGACGACCTCAGCGAAATGCGTTTGTTCCAGTATGTTTCGAGATTTTCCGAATGGCTTTTCGGCGGATTCCGGCGGCGGTTCAGCGAGGCGACGAGTTCGCTTTTCGGCAAGCATTGAAGAGTTCGACTAATGGGTCAGTTTTTATTTGAATGACTTCCTCTTTGATTTAATTTTCTTCTTTCGTGTATTTCGTGGACAAAATTCTTAAAACCGTTATCCACGAAATAAGAAAATAAAGAAATAAATAAAGAAGTCGAAATTGACCTATTACCCGAATTCACCATAAACGAGAGCCCGAAGCTTTTACCAATAGACGCTTTAATAAATATTATGCGATTAGATTTAGCCGTTGTTTTAATTTTCCTGATCGGAGCAGCCAATGTTTTCGCGCAGGATCCTACGCCTACGCCCAGCCCGGTTCCGGCGGTGAACGACAAACAGGAAGTAGCGCCCGAAAACCTGAAAGGAGTTCCGGCGATAGCTCCGAATTACAGTTCGGAAGATCGCAGCATGCCTGATCTCGGGCGGGTCGGCGTCGAAATGACGAACCAGAGGCCGCTTATGCTGCAGGACGCGATCTCGCTGGCTTTGACGAACAACAAAGACATCGAGGTCACGCGAAAAAATGTGCAGATCGCGGAATTCGATCTTCAGGCGGCACGCGGTGTTTACCA
>JACMMN010000303.1 GCA_014379075.1 Pyrinomonadaceae bacterium
ATCACTCCAATCGACGCGCCCATGATCGCCGCCGGTTTTCCGTCCCACGCGTTGTCTCCGTAGGGTCTCGACGCCCAGTCGATCGCGTTCTTCAACACGCCGGGAACCGAGTAATTGTATTCTGGCGTGACGAATAAAATGGCGTCCGCCTCGCGTATCAGCCGCTTAAATTCCGCTACCTTCGCGGGCGGGTTCTGCTCTTCGTCCTGATTAAAGCCGGATATGCCGTCAAGCTCGAAGATCTCGATCGCCGCTTCTTCCGGCACGAGTTCCGTTGCGGCCACAAGCGTCCCGCGATTATATGATCCCTTCCGCAGACTGCCGGCGATCCCGAGTATTCTGATCTGACTGTTCATTGAATTTTTCCTCCAAACTAAAAAAGGTGTCTCTTCATTATTTGATCTTTTGACCTGTCATTACTTCATACAGCGTGCCGTCACCTTGATGCACGATCAAACCCGTAACGCCCCCGTTTGTGTCTTTCAAGAACTTAAATTGTATGTCTTCGGTTTTGAGAAAGAAGTCGGTTTCCGATTCGGCGAACATCTCGGTTTTCGGCTCTGCATCTCGCAGCGCCATCAACTTTCCGTTTTCATTGGTAATGATGAAGTTTGTCATCGGAAGCTGAACGCGGTATTGTCCGGCGTATTTATCCAAAACGGACGATGCGACGGCGACCGCTTTCCGCTCTTTCGGAATTTCATACGGCGCGCCGAATACGATAGCCGACAAGACGCTGCTGATCTTTCCCGACGAGCCGCGTCCATTGTTGCTCAAAACGATGACCGTCACGCGCTCGGCGGGAAAGCGGGCGATATAATTTATGAAACCGGCGAGATTGCCGCCGTGCCCTATTTCCTGATGACCGAATTTTTTGCTCGTCCACCAGCCGGAAGCGTAACTTTTGCCGGGAATCATCTCTTTGAACGGCGTGAACATTTCGTCGATCGATCTGCGCGATAACAGTTTGTCCGTGTAGAGCGCCTTGTCCCAAAGCAGCAGATCTTCGGTCGTCGAGTAAATTCCGCCCGCCGCATACAGCCCGAATATCTCCGCGTACGGCACATTTGTGATCGGGTCGCCCGGCAGCTGCCTGTAACCGGTCGCCCGGTTTTTAATGATGCGGCGCGGATCCTCGTAACCAGTCTGCTTCATCACCAAAGGCGTGAAAATGTTTTCCTGCAAAAATTCACCGTAAGATTTGCCCGATAAGCGCTCGATGATCAAGCCGAGCAGAGTGTAGCCGGAATTGTTATAACGGAAGTTTTCGCCCGGAGTGGATGTCAGCGGTTTCTTTTTAGTCGCTTCGAGCCATTGATCCCAGGGAACAGGCAGGCCCCGGAGCGGACCTATCTCGATTACCGACGCGCCCGCAATGCCCGAAGTCATCGTCAAAAGATGGCGGATCGTGATCGGCTGCCACGCTGCCGGGCAATCGGCCAGATATTTGCAAAACGGATCGTTGACGTTTAATTTCCCGCGCTCCTGCAGCATCATTATTGCCGTCGCCGTGAACTGTTTCGTAATTGATGCGATGCGAAACACGGTGTTTGGCTTGTTCGGCACATCCAGTTCCACATTCGCCATCCCGTAACTTTTGCTGACTATCGGCTGCCCGTCCCGCGCCACCAGAATTGACCCGCTGAAACGCTCGACTTCGACGGCAGACCTCATATACTCATCGACTTTTACGGTGATCTGTTGTGCCGACGGCATAGCTGTAGTTTGCGCCGAAGCAGCGACGGCAGCGGCGGCAATTGCGATCATTATAGTCAGGATCAGTTTCTTCATTATTTAACTCTCCGCTGTATAATTGTTAATAAAGCCATTCTATTCAAATCTGACGGCCCTTCTGCTCCCTGGCCTGAAATGCCACGACACCACAGTTAGCATCAGAAGCAGCAGCGAGGGAAATATTTCGCTCACAGGATCTCCCACCGCGATATGCGAAATGGCCGCTCCGGACATGGCAAAGAAAAAGCCCGCATACGCCCATTCCTTCAGTACGGGAAATTTAGGGATGAGCACCGCTGCGACTCCCATAATTTTCCAAATACCGAGTATTGTTAAAAGATAGACCGGGTAGCCCAAATGCGTCAATTTAGCCACTTCCTCTTCCGGTCTTATTAACTGAACTATTCCGGTGGATACCATCCCCAACGCAAGCCAGAGGGTAGCGATCCAATAGATGAACTTATTTGTCTTTGTCATAGCTGGTTATTTTTAATTTGATCATGATCTCCTGCAACAGGTTAAAAGCCATATCCAGGCCTTGTGCAAAAGGAAGCTGCAGCAGTTGGTCTCTGAGCGCAGCTGATCGGAATACTGTATGTATGTTGAGAAGGCTCGTGTCTTTCGTGAGCTGTTCAAATTCTAAAAATTCGAGCTGGACCCCGAAAGGAGCATTCTCCATTTCAAACGTCCGCGTTATCCTCCGGTCCAGAACAAACTCGTGGATCGTCCCATTTGCCCGAAATAACACGTTTCCTTCGGCATCGGCTGTCTCAAATTGATAACCGCCGTGCTTCCTGCTCTCGAGTTTCAGTACTTTCGTTCCCATCCATTGCTCAACGATCTCAGGGTCGACATACGCCTTAAAGAGTAGTTCCAGCGGAAGGTCAAATTCCCGCGTGATCACCAGATCCTGTTTGCCGTCTCCGGCCTCGATCTTTGTTTTTCGTCCCATGTTATTTGCTCTTGTATTTTTTCATCACCGTTTCCAGTTTATTGAACCTTTCGTCCCACATTTTGCGGAATGGTTCAATAAAGTCTGCGATCTCTTTCATCTTTTCGGGATTCAGGTGATAGAGAATTTCTCTACCGTTCTGCTCTTGTTCAACCAATTTGCATTCGGTGAGTATTTGCAGGTGTTTTGAAACTGTCGGTCTTGCTGTGTCAAAGTTTGAAGCTATGGCACCTGCTGTCAGCGATTGAGAAGCAAGCAA
>JACMMN010000304.1 GCA_014379075.1 Pyrinomonadaceae bacterium
CGGGCGGGATATCGTTCCGCTTATTTCGCCGAAATGGCAGGATCTATCGCTTCGGGAGATCTCCGACCGGAAGCGTGGCTTCATACCGAACTGCCGACGGCAGAACTCAGGAAGGAGATTAAAAAGGTCAAAGGTTTCGGCGATTACGCGGCGGACAATTTATTAAAGCTGCTCGGGCGTTATGACGGCCTGGCCCTCGACTCATGGCTCCGGGCTGGATTTTACAAAAAACATAACAAAGAGAAAATCTGCGCGGATAAGAAAATTGAAAAGCACTACAAGAAATTCGGGAAATGGCGGGGGCTCGTTATGTGGTGCGACATGACCGAAAAGTGGTTTGATGAAAAGGCGGACAAATAGTGGCGGGTTGAGATGCCCTTTTAGGGTATTTTTAAGGAACATTATTTGAAAAAACAGCGTACGCGGTTGAAAGTAAAATAACCGGCAGGAGAAATTATGTACGCAAAATTGGCTTATACACGGGCTGTCCTTATTTTTATTCTGGCCTATGTATTGGTTACTATCCTGGCTGTCGGCCTCGCATATGCATTGGCTGAATTTATACCGGCTCCGCCTACAGTTGAAGGAGTTAATAGCCCTGCCTACCTCCTCGCGGAAAAATTTTATCCGCTTATCAACCTGATGGTATGGATACCGTTGAGCTGGTTATATTTCAAAACCCGCGATGAGACTTATGAAATATTCAAAGAAGCCTTAACACTCGGAACGTTCTGGCTGATCCTGGCCATGCTGATCGACCTTGTGGGTTTTGTTTTGATAAAGCATCCTTTGTCGTTGAGCCCACGCGATTTCTACATCGGACAGTTTCCATGGATCTACTTGATATATGCGGCGATATTTATCAGCCCGATCTGCTGCGCGGCTATGATCGTGAAACGAAAGCGGCTAATTGCTCAATGATCAAAAGTGGTCGAATTTAGAAGTGCTGACGCCGCACTACAACTTTTCGTAACGTTGTCCTATTTCCTTCCCGCGAAGTCATTTTAAAACCCCGAAATTCACGGCAGATCGTAAAAAGTCTGACCAGCCTCTTTATTTGTAGTAAACTATTCGTTCCGATCCAGCGTAGAAAAAGGGACAATGATCGAGGCCGGCAAAATTTTACAGCAGCGATATCGCATCGATAAACAGATCGGGCAGGGCGGCATGGGTGCCGTGTATGTTGCGACCGACGAAAGGTTCGGCAGTATCGTCGCTATAAAAGAAACGCTTTGCATGGACGATAATTACCGCAAAGCGATCGAACGTGAAGCCCGCCTCTTAAATAGCCTGAAACACACCGCACTGCCGCGTGTCAGTGATCATTTTCTCGAAGAGAACGGCCAGTTTCTCGTCATGGAATATATTCCGGGCGAGGATCTCGGCTGCATGATGGAGCGGGACGAGAAAATTTTTGCGGTGGACGAGATATTGACCTGGGCAGATCAGTTGCTGGATGCTCTCGATTTCCTTCACAATCAGGAAAATCCCGTCATTCACCGCGACATTAAACCGCAAAATCTGAAGATCAATTCTCGCGGACAGATCATCCTGCTGGATTTCGGGCTTGCCAAGGGAAATCCGACCGACGCGGGACATAATACGGCCGCGAAAAGCATCTTCGGTTATTCCCGGAATTACGCATCACTTGAACAAATTCAGGGTACGGGCACCGATCCGCGCAGTGATCTTTACTCATTGGCGGCAACCCTTTACCATCTGTTAACGGGTGTCCCGCCGGAAGACGCCCTGACGCGGGCGATGAGTGTTTTAAGCGCCCAGGCCGATCCGCTTATGCCCGCGCATTTGGTTCGATCCGATATTCCCAAAGGTTTTTCCGGAATACTGCAAAACGCTCTCGACCTTAACGCCTCTCAGCGTCCCGTTTCCGCGGCCGCAATGCGTACAATGCTCGGTAATTACAGCATATACGAACATTTTGCGGATGTTAATACCGGAATGGCAGCACGGATCGGCGATGATATACTTTCTCAGAAAACGCAACTGCTGCCGAACAACACAGCACAGGTGATCGACAAGCAGACGACGGTGAAAACGGAGATGATGCCCGGGTACATCTCGCAGCAAACCGCTGTACGAACCGGTGATTCCGGGCGGAATACCGGTTCTAAATCACCATCGGGCCTTCTGTCGGGTAGCCCGTCCGAGTCGCGGCGTTCGCGGCGTCCCTTAGCGATAGCGGCAACTCTGGCCGGCAGCCTTCTCCTGGCTGGAAGTGTAGGAGCTGGCGTTTATTTGTACGATCCGGCCATCTTCGGTTCGGGTACCGAAGCCGATATCGAACCCGAGAAAATCTCCGGCGTAACCGTCGTGGATCAGGATAACTCTAATATTACGAACGCGAACTCTGTACCTGTAATACCTGTACCGCCCGAGGAAACTGCCGGACGTGTCCAGGTAAATGAAAGTAGATCGAGTGAAACGGACCCGAAAATCACTGATACAGCGAAGGGCGGAAAAACCCCTGCCACGGGCAAAAAGCAAAAACCCGTCGGCTCCGACACCATGGTCGACGGCGAAACGGTCTACGTCGGAAACATGAAAATTACGAACGGGCGAGTGGAAACACCGGATACCATAATCGACGAAAACGGCATCAGGCCGCAGGTTCCCAACGCAATGCCGCCGGTAATGCCTCCGAACTTAAGGAATTTGACACCAGCGCAGCGACGGCGTCTCAGAATGCGCCAGCAAAACATGCCGCCTAATTATCCGGCGGAAAAACCCAAATATTAGACCCGGCAAAAAAAGAATAGCCTCGTGAATACTGTATCAATGCCAGGCAGTATCCGCGAGGCCTAATTTATTTCGACGACGTCTTAATTTTCGGCTGCTTCCGGATGCTCGAAATTGATCGACTCGATCGGGAACTTGTTTTCGACAAACTGAAGGTGAAGACGCGTCCGGAGATCTCCGCCTATCTGGCGGTTGCAGACCACGGCAAGGCCCGAAAAGTCGTAAGCCTCGCTAATGAATTTGACGCGGTCGCCGACGTTCACGTCGAGGCTCGAGATAACTGCTGCTCCACTCTGACTAATATTTTCGGTAACAGTTTTTTCGCCCGTTAAAGAGGACTTATCGGATTCCACTAGAGCGAGGTACAGATCTATCGACTTCCAAAAACGCATATCTTTACGCGTCTTGAATGGAGCGATACTTTCCTGCACCTTCCACAAACCGTTGTCGCTCATTCCGCAGATCCGGTAGTTTTGACTCGGATCGGACCGGTAGCTGTCGGGTGCATTCTTTCCGATAAAAGCGACGCCGACATGAAAACCCGCCTCTTCTTCCCCTACTATTTCGTGACAATGCTGAACCAGTCCCCAAACGCGATAAAGCTCTTTTTCATGGTCGTAACTGCGCTGATGTGCGGGAAGCGGAAGCATTAGGGAAACGAGATGTCCGACGTTACATTCACGCTTGAGATTGAAGCCCGCGCCGCTTGAGGAGACGGTTACCACGTCGGCTACTTCTTTCCAGGAGCTATCATTTGATTCTTTTACCTTTACTACTGTTTGTAGGGAAATGGAGACTGGAAAGGAACTTTCCGTTAAAATTTCTGCAGCTGCTGACATTCGATCCTCCGCAAGGTTATCTAAGATTAAATATGTATTTCGCAATATTAAATGTGTCTATCCAACTCCGATTCCCTCCAGCGGGAACAGATGATCGATAAATTCCAGGTGCAGCCGGACGATGCCGTCGGCTCCGACGCGTTTGCCGCGCACGACTGAAATAATGGTAATGTCGTGCCGTTCGCTTTTTACGCGAAGGAACGACCCAATATCGACATTGAAAGAAGTGAAAACGGCAGCACCGCCAAGACTCAAATTTTCAGTGACGCTCACTTCGCTGGCGGCGACATCTCCGTTTTCGTCGAGCAGTTCGAGAAGGAGGGCCTCGGGAATTGAAAAGCGCGAATGGCGGCGTAGGTAAACGGGCAGGTCGGTCTCGTCGGGATTGGCTTCCGCTTCAACGATCTGCCATAAACCCCCATCGTCACGCGGAGCCAGCTCATAAAGTCTTGAGGGATTCTCCAAATATCCCTGAGGCGGATTTTTACCTATGAATGCGATGCCGATCGCATATGTCCTGGCGGCGGGATTGTCACCGACCGCTATGCAGCGGCGGACCAGGCCCCAGATCCTGTATTGCGGTTCCAGATAATCGAAACAGCGAAGCTGCCGCGGCATCGGAGCGCTTATGACGAGTAGCCGGCCGCGTTTGACGGGTCGTTTCAGAACGAAGGCGGCTCCAAATCCTGACACATCCTCCAAGCGCGTGACTTCGTTCCAGGCAAATTTCTCGTCGACCTGGACCTCTATCCGAGTTGGTAAAGCAAGAGCAAACCGTTGAATTCGGCGATTATCTTTTTCTGTTAGAGTTGATGACATTATAGAGATTTCACTTGAGAAACGATGGTGTCCGAGGGTCCGTAAATTAACTTTGACGGGAAGACTAAAGCGAGGTCGGGTAAAGACTTTACAAGTTGCGCATCAGGCCCTAAGCCTGTAAAATAAGAATATCATTAAACCGTGTTTAATTCCAAGCTTTTTTCGCGTATTTGTTAGAGCCACTCTGTAACACAACAACACCTTTTTATATAGAGAATATTAATGGATTCACTTTTAGACCGTAACCAGATAAACATCGAAGACGAGATGCGCCGATCGTATCTCGATTATGCAATGTCCGTCATCATCGGCCGTGCGCTTCCCGACGTCCGCGACGGCCTCAAACCGGTTCACCGTCGGGTGCTTTGGACGATGCATGAACTTGGCAACACGAGTAATAAGCCGTACAAAAAATCGGCACGCATCGTCGGCGATTGTATGGGGAAATATCACCCGCACGGCGACCAGTCGATCTATGACACACTCGTTCGTCTGGCCCAGGATTTTTCGATGCGGTATCCGCTGGTTGACGGGCAGGGAAATTTTGGTTCCGTGGATGGCGATAATGCGGCGGCACAGCGATACACCGAAGTCCGCATGGAAAAGCTGACTAACGAAGTTCTGGCGGACATCGAAAAAGAAACTGTCGATTTTCAGCCGAACTACGACGAAGCTCTTTCCGAACCGAAGGTAATGCCGACGCGCATTCCGCTCCTTCTGATCAACGGTTCGGAAGGAATCGCGGTCGGAATGGCGACGAAAATACCGCCGCATAACCTCACCGAAGTCCTGAATGCGACGCTCGCTCTGATAAAAAATTCGGGCATCACGATCGACGAGTTGATCAAATTCATTCCGGGGCCTGATTTTCCGACCGCTGGATTTATTTACGGCCGCGAAGAAATTCACCGGGCGTATCATACGGGCCGCGGCATCGTTCAGATGCGTGCCCGCGCGGCCATCGACCGGATCGGCCGGGGCGAACGCGAAAAAGACGCGATCGTCATCACGGAAATTCCTTATCAAGTCAATAAAGCCCGCTTGATCGAAAAGATCGCCGAGCTTGTCCACGAAAA
>JACMMN010000305.1 GCA_014379075.1 Pyrinomonadaceae bacterium
GTAAATTTCCTCCAAAGCACCGGCCTCCTTTCAACACGATTTTGATTATGCTAATCTCTTAAATCGTGCTGGGGTGGCGGAATTGGTAGACGCCCAGGACTTAAAATCCTGTGCCTTTAGGGGCGTACGGGTTCGATTCCCGTCCCCAGTACCATTGCATAGCGGAAACCGAGAAGCCTCATATTGTGAGGCTTCTTTCTTTTTGGCACAACGCTTGCCATGCTGTGTGCGGACGGTATGGAGGAAATTTTATGAAGCAAAAATGGCTATTCTTTAATGCGGCGACGTTTCTCGTTTTAACCTTGGGTTCGGCTGGCTTGGCGTATGCCCAGAACGGTCAGGTTCTGGGGAAAGCCCAGTCCATTACGGGCGATCGATTTAGATATTCTGTAAAAACGCCTAGGGGAGCGAATATTTATGCGGTAAATCGACCGTCAGCCGGAATGCTTGCCGCAATAGACAGAGGGTTGACCGATCTTTTCGCTGTTGCTCGAAAAAACCGTTATAGTCGGCGATTGAGCTTTGGCGATTATTCCATTTTTATCGCTCGGGCCGACCGCCAAAAAGACAGCCGCGGAACATATTCGCCGGACATTGCCGTCGGAGCGGCGCAATATGCCGGTTCGGAGTACGATCAGGGCGGGTACGTTTATGCAGCGGGAATGGTCGTCGCTTTTAATCCCGGAGCCTTCGTGATCGCCGAGCACACACAGAATTTTCAGAGAGTTTCCGACGTAGTGCGTTTCGAGGGCGAACATCTCGTTCTTTATCACAATGACCGCGGGCGTTACAGCCAAACGGCGGATCACAGCCAGGGCGGCGGACACCCGATACTGCAGTAGGCAACCCCGGCGGTGGCAGTTAAATCTTTGTCTGCCCGCTGCCGCCAGATGTCGTCTACTCTATTTGGTGCAGACTGTAGACGATATTGTAAGTAGAAAGGGTGGACAATGCTGACCGCTAACGGTAAAATTCGACGAAATACGGAGTTTTTGCGTTTTTACTGTTTCTATTCTGTAATGGCACAGCCGTTGCAATAACCTTCGCGGATGTTGTTTGAGAATCCGCGAAGATGGAGGTCAGACACATGAACTTGTTCTCAGTTGGTACCAAAGTCTTCGCTGTTTTACTTTTGTTCTTTGCAAATTTTTCTTTGACAAGCGGTCAGGATGATTCGATTTACCTGATCAAGTCGGGAACCAGAATTCATCTGAGGATGGATTCCGAGATCAGTTCGAAAGTGGCATCGGCCGGCGATACCTTCACTGCGACCGCTGTTGACCCGCTTTTGGTGCGAAATTCGATAATGCTTCCGTCAGGCACTGTGTTCGAAGGCCGTGTTATTAGTGTCTCAGGCGCTTCAACCGGCGGCAAAGGTGGTCAGATCGAACTTTTATTTGAGACGATTCGTCTCGATAATGGTCAGGAACGAAAGATCGACGGAGTCTTAGTGAACGATCTCAAAGCCGAATCATCGAAGACGGTAAATATGGTGTCGATTTTGGGCGGGACGGCGATCGGCCTGGTCTTCGGAACTATTACCGGAGGCGACAACGGATCACTGATAGGTGCGGCGGTTGGAGCAGGGGCAGGTACGGGCGTTGCCCTGTTGCGAAAAGGTAAAAATGTTCGAATAAAAACCGGTGAAGAATTCGATATTGAATTGAGAAAGGACGTGGTTCTTCCGGTACGTGATTATTGAAAATTTTATAAGTTTGGCCGTAGACGGACAAAATCCGCGGCCATTTTGAAAAAGCCCGGTGCGAAGGGGAGAGCGCACCGGGCTTTTTCTAGCTATCTGTCACCCAGAAAAAGATTCTGCGGCGGCTCCGGAAACTCGACATCGAGCAAAATTTCCGAAAGTAAAAGCTCGAAATAAAGCCGTTAGAGAAAGAGTCGATTCCATTCCCCGTAGCTTCTCACTGCACCATTTGCTTTCGTTCTGTTGCATTAACTGTGTAATATCCGGCCCGCTACCTGCGATCAGCAGATACTCATTGAACCCGAAAAATTTCTCGCCCGGCCGAAATCTATTTTAAGTTACCTGTTGTTTCATTTTCTTTATTTCTTACTTTGTGTATTTCGTGAAAAAAACCCTAAGCGTTTATCCACGAACATACGAAAATAAGAAATAAGGAGAAAACCAAAGGCAAAAAGCCATAGATTAAACCTTAATAATTTTCGAAATTTCACAGTTTTTGCCGTTTACGGTCAACTGTGCCAAAATACTGTTTTCATTTTATACAAATATTCACAACAGGAAGGTCTAAAAATGGTTGGAAGGAATAAGGTTACGGTCGTCGGCGCGGGAAATGTCGGAGCGACAGCCGCTCATTGGATCGCAAGCAAAGAGCTTGCTGACGTTGTTTTAGTTGACATTGTCGAAGGTACGCCGCAGGGTAAATCGCTTGATCTGGAGCAAGCCGCTCCGATCGATGGCTTTGACGTTAAACTCATCGGCGCTAATTCGTATGAAGAAACTGCCGATTCCGACGTTGTTATAATTACGGCAGGGCTTCCCCGAAAGCCCGGGATGAGCCGTGACGATCTGCTGAAAACAAATTCCGACATCGTCGGCCAGGTTACCGAACAGGTCGCGAAATATTCGCCGAATTCCTTTATCATTGTCGTTTCGAATCCACTCGATGCAATGACGCAGGTCGCATTTCGTCGTTCGGGCTTTCCGAAAAATCGTGTGATGGGAATGGCCGGGGTACTTGACTCGGCCCGGATGCGATGTTTTTTGGCCGAGGCTCTCGATGTGTCGGTGGAAAACGTCACTGCATTTGTTCTCGGCGGGCACGGAGATACAATGGTGCCGCTGCCGCGTTATTCGACCTGTGCCGGCATTCCGATAACGGAGCTTCTGCCGAAAGATCAGATCGATGCAATTCTCGCGCGCACAGCAAACGGCGGAGCGGAGATCGTGGGATTGCTGAAAACCGGTTCGGCCTATTACGCACCAAGCCTTGGCGCAGTTGAAATGACCGAAGCTATCCTTAAAGATAAGAAAAAGATCCTGCCCTGTGCAGTTTTTCTCGAAGGCGAATACGGGATCAACAATTTGTTCGTAGGCGTTCCGGTGAAACTCGGCAAGAACGGTATCGAACAGATCATCGAGATCAGCCTGACCAACGACGAACGCTCAGCCCTGCAAAAAAGCGCCGGAGCCGTTCAGGAACTCGTCGACATTCTTGGTATCTAACAAAACGAACATATACATTCAGTAATTAAGGGAAAGCCGATTTTTGGCCTTCCCTTTTTATTTGGATAGTCTTCCAATTTGACCGAATCGGTCATTCAAGCTGACTCAATCCGGCGTGCCTTCTTCCAATAAATCCGACTTAACACGTTTGTTCGCAACACTTGAGCTTTTGGCACGACCTTTGACTAAAGAGAGCGGCGATATATATGCCGTCTATTTTCTGTTTTTGAAGGAGCCAGAACACAATGAACCTGCAACGAAATCACATTTCTTTTATTAAGAAGACGATTTCCCTCATCTTGCTATATTCGTTTATCTTTACGAATTTGGTCGCCGGGCGGGCGTTAGCCGCCGATGCACCGCAAGTCTCGTCAAACTCATCGGAAATTTCGACCCTCACCACCGATTTAACGCAGCTTGGCCGTCTAGGAAGATTGCGTGAAAACCTAAACTTTGAAGACGAAACGGATCGTCTTATCAAGGTGTTAGCGGGTGGGGGGCCCAGACAGCCGGTAATCGTCGACGAAAAGGGAGAGAATCAGGACATTGTGGTCGAGCAGCTTGCGATCCGCATTGCAAACGGCGGTGCTCCGGAAGCATTGTCGGGTAAAAAGATCGTAAAGCTCGAAACCCCGGTACTCTTCTCAAATGGGAAATCGGTCGCGGAAACATCGGCCCGCATCGCAGCCGTGATAAATGATGTCGTCGATTCAAACGGCCAGACCATATTATTTATTGACGAATTAACAAATGTTCTTGCTTCTGGAGAATCATATAAAACCATATCAGCGGCTCTGATAGAGGGGAAGATCCGCGTGATAGGCGGAAGCTCTAAGGCCGCATATAGCGAGAAAATCGAAAGTTCTGCGGAGCTTTCGAAGCTTTTCGAAGCTATAAACATCGACGGAAATGATGTTGCTGAGAATGAACAGGTTAAAAATTCGGACGATGAAGGCTATCGCGGCGACAATGTTTCGCCGGACCTTCGCGAAATGATGAGCGAAGACCCGTCCGGAAAGAAACGGGTCGATGTCATTATCCAGGCAAAAAATGCCGAGAACCCTGCTCTCCGCTCTTTAATGGCGGATGGCCGAGCTCGAATCATCGAACGCATCGGCAGCGACGATACGCTGGTCGTCAATTTACCGCTTTCTTTGGTGCAGGAGCTCTCAATCAGCGGTTTGATCAACTACGTTTCACCGAACCGCGCGATCAAAGTTACCGGTCATGTGGAAGACACCAGCGGGGCAAGCCTTGTGCGCTCCCAGCCGGCGATCGGTACACGAGGTGCTTACACGCTCAATGGAGCGGGTGTCGGAATCGCCATTGTCGATTCAGGCCTCGACATAAACCATAGCGGCTTCAAGAACGGCAGCACGTCAAGAGTCGTAGCCAACGTAAACTTCACGACTTCGAATTTAAACGCGACGGCAGACAAATTCGGACACGGAACTCACGTAGCGGGCATTGCTGCGGGAAGTTCAAACAAAAACAACGGTGCGTACAGAGGCGTGGCTCCGAATGCAAATATCATAGGTGTCAAAGTATTGAATGACAACGGCACCGGCCACGTATCATGGCTGCTCAACGGTTTAAACTGGATCCTGCAGAACCGGACCGCCCACAACATCCGCGTGGTGAACATAAGCCTCGGCACAACGGCAGTCGACACCTATACGAATGATCCGGTTAGCCTGAAGGTTAAGGAACTGGTCAATAACGGTATTGTTGTCGTGGCGGCAGCCGGAAATCTGGGCAAGGGATCTCAGGGACAGGAAGTCTATGGCCGCATCCATTCTCCTGGCAACAGCCCGTATGCAATTACCGTGGGAGCTACCAACAGTTTAGGAACGGTTCGGCGCAATGATGACAACATCGCAACTTTTAGCTCACGCGGCCCGACCCGGAGCTTCTACACCAATGCAAACGGCGTAAGGGTTTATGACAACCTTATCAAGCCCGATCTCGTTGCTCCCGGCAATAAGATAGTTTCCCAGAAAGCGCTGGGAAATATAATGGCCCTCCTGCATTCGTTCTTGTCGCTTCCGCTCGGTATTTTGGAAACCGAAGCCGATGCAATGATGAAGATGAGCGGAACGTCGATGTCGGCTCCTTCCGTCGCTGGAGCATCGGCATTGCTGGTGCAGGTAAATCCGAATTTGACACCGGGAATGATCAAAATGATCCTGGAATATACCGCCCAACCGATTGCCGGTGCGGATATGCTGGAGCAAGGTGCTGGACAATTGAATATTGAGGGCGCGGTCAAATTGGCAAGATCCCTTCGGACCGATATGGACTTTCAGACGACAGCCCATAACGGCACCTCTATGGTTCCCGACGGATGGATCGCCCCAGCATCGAGTTCGACAGTTGGCGGAACCACCTTCGGATGGTCGCAGTTGATCCTCGCCAACCATTCTTTTATAACTGGCCAAAATCTGATATCGAAATATCAGTCCGTTTATAAACGGGAGAATATTTTCAACACCGGTGTTACTTCGGCGAATGGAGTTGCTTCACTGAACACAACATCATTCTTTACGTCCGGCCTGATGGTCAGTCCGAATGTGATGTCCAGCAACGGCGGCTCTTCCGGAAGCGGAACAGTAGTTTTGTCATTGGGCGTATTGATAGGCGATGGCGTGTTGATAGGCGATGGCGTTTTGATCGGTGATGGCGTCCTGATAGGCGATGGCGTCCTGATAGGTGACGGTGTCCTCATTGGGGACGGCGTTCTAATAGGTGATAGCGTGTTATTCGGTGACGACACCGAGAGCATGGAATAGTTCAACAAAATAATATAGGAGGATAAAAAAATGA
>JACMMN010000306.1 GCA_014379075.1 Pyrinomonadaceae bacterium
ACGAACGCGCCGCTGCCCGTTTCCAACAGACAGTTTACTTTTCCCGCCCGATTTCGGCAACAGCTGGTGCCGTAGTTTTTTCCGAGCTTCATTAATCGATATTCTAACTTGCCACAAATTTTACGCTGTGACAGAGTTTTATCAGAGGGTATTTGTATGGCACGAATCACTTTAGCAATGAAAATTGCAGTTTTGTCTTGTCTGGTTTTTCCGTACGCGGCATGCGTCAGCGATAAACCTTTGGTGGAGGCTCCGGCAATGGCCGTCCGCTTGTCAGGGGAAGAAGCCGACGCAGCAGAACCGGCGATTGTCCGCGATGGGGAAGGCAATCTCTATGTCGTTTACGTCGAACACGAAGCAGATAAGAAAGACGATGTTTACTTGCAAAAAGTCGATGGCGAAATGAAGAACGCCGGGCCGAGAACCCGCGTCAATAAAATTCCCGGAATTGCGAAGACGTGGCGCGGCGATCCACCTACGATTGCGGTCGGACCGACCGGCTCGATCTATGTCGGCTGGAGAAGCAAGGTCGAAGGCGGCAATGATCTGATGCTGTCTGTTTCGACCGATGGAGGGCAAACCTTCACCGATCCCGTCAAGGTCAATGATGATTCCAAACCGGCTTCGCACGGAATGCATTCGCTGGCGGTTGACGGAAATAACAATGTCTTTGTGGCTTGGCTCGACGAACGGAATATCGACACGGCCGCCCACGTACAAAGTTTTGATAATCCCGTTGATCCGGGATCCGAGTTTTATTACCTGAATGCTCACCACAATTCCAACACACCCGATCAACCTGAAAAAAAGCCGCACAAGAAAGTAGAGATGGTCGAGCCGAACAGCGAAGTTTTCTTTTCGTCCTCGAAAGACGGGGGCAAAACATTCTCCGCTAATAAAAAACTAGCAGTCGAAGTCTGCCCGTGCTGCAAAACTGCGTTGACCATTGCCCCTAATGGAACGCTTTACATTAGCTGGCGACAGGTGCTCGATGGAGATTTTCGCCACATCGCCGTCGCGTCGTCAACAGACGGTGGCCAGACGTTCTCGGAGGCAGTGATCGTCAGCGACGACGAATGGAAAATTAACGCCTGCCCGATTTCGGGAGCGGCCCTTTCGGCTGAAGACGATGCGCTAAAAGTCTTGTGGTACACGGCGGGAGATGCGGGCGTAGCGGGTGTTTACACGGCTGAATCCAAAGACAATGGAAAGACATTTTCGCCTCGAACCCTGGTCAATTCCGATGCGGTTGGCGGGACGCCAGTTATAACGAATCAACCTGGCGGCAAAGCATCTTTCGTTTATCCAGCCAAAGACGGAAAAGTTACAGTGGAAGCGGAAATAATTGATAACGCCACGCTGCCCGCCGCTGTGCATAGCAACGGAAAAGGTTACACGGCTTTTGTCAGAAATCAGGGCGAAAAGCGGGCGGTCTGGATTTCGGCTACACGTTAAACCGGAAATCTACGACATCGCCGTCCTGCATGATATATTCCTTGCCTTCCAGGCGGGCGAGGCCTTTTTCGCTGGCGGCCTTTCGGCTGCCGCAGGCGACCAGATCATCATAGGAAACAATTTCGGCACGGATGAATCCGCGTTCGATGTCGGTGTGGATCTCGGCGGCCGCCTTCGGGGCTTTTGTGCCGATCGGGATCGTCCAGGCACGGACTTCCTTTTCACCGGCAGTCAGGAACGACATCAGGCCGAGCATGTTGTAGGCTGATTTGATCAATCCGTCGACGCCGCTCGAATCGAGGCCGAGGTCTTTTAGGTATTCGTTTCGCTCTTCTACTTCCAAAGCGACGAGTTCCGACTCGAGTTTAGCGCAGATCGCGACTACTTCGGCGTTTTCCGATTTCGCGTGCTCCATCACTTTTTGAACGTGAGGATTGCCTGCGGGATTTGCAAGCGTTTCTTCATCGACATTCGCCGCATAGATCGTCGGTTTGCTCGACAGCAAGAACCAGGTTTTGATGACCGCTTTCTCGTCGTCTGAAAGATCAGCTGCCCGCGCGGGGCGGCCTTCTTCAAGCACAGGCTGGATCTTGTCGAGAATTTCGAGGTCGCGTTTTGCATCCTTGTCGCCGTTCGCTTTGACGGCCCGCACTGCCTTATCGCGGCGTTTTTCAACCGATGTGAGATCGGCCAATGCCAGTTCGATCTGGATGGTTTCGATATCGCGGACGGGATTTACCGAGCCTTCGACGTGGATGATATTGTCGTCCTCGAAACACCGGACGACCTGGATCACGGCATCGCATTCACGGATGGTCGCCAGGAACTGATTGCCGAGGCCTTCGCCTTTCGAGGCTCCGCGGACGAGTCCGGCGATATCTACGAATTCGACCGTTGCCGGAATCGTCTTCTGCGCCTTGTTGAGCTTTTCCAGAACCGGAAGGCGGTCGTCCGGCACCTCGACGATGCCGACGTTCGGCTCGATAGTGGCGAACGGGTAATTCGCGGCAAGAGCGGATTCCTGCGCGGTTAGGGCATTAAAAAGTGTAGATTTTCCGACGTTGGGTAAACCAACGATTCCTGCTTGCAGCATAAGATTACTTGTTCCGATTCAAAAACGGTTATTTTACAACTTTATGGCGATAAACCGAAACTTATGCCGAGCCTAATTTTGTCTTCCCTCTATTTTGAGTTAATTTAATAAAAAGTTTCTCATCAACCTTATGCTTCTTTCTCTGCTTATCGTCCTGATCATCGCTTTCGGCGGACTGGCGCTGACTTACGTCTTCGAAAGGGAAGAATCGTTTCTATGGCGGATGGCGGCGGGGAATGTGATCGGCTCGGCGATCTTTGGAACGGTTGGGTTTGTGCTGGCGTCATTTTTCGGATTTAATACCGCAATCGTTCTAACGGCCATTGTGGTTACCTTGCTGCCATGCCTTCTGCTTCGCCAAGCAAACCAAAAAAAAATATTCCTCCATGATTGGGCGAAAGCCAAAGGAAAATTGCAGGGAGCAAATTGGACGAAGGCCGCCCGGTTCGCCTATTACGCTTTCTTCCTGATAGTTTTTCTCGCCTTTTTCGAACGAGCGATGTTTGTGACAGATGAGGGTATTTTCACTGGCGGTTCGAACAACCTGGGCGACCTGCCGTTCCATCTCGGGGCGATATTCGGTTTTACGGAGGGCAATAATTTCCCGCCGCAAAATCCGTCGTTTGCCGGTGCGAGGTTTTCATATCCTTTTATCGCGGATTTTCTAACGGCTTCGTTTATGAAGCTCGGCGTCGGCGTCCGCGAGGCGATGCTGGTGCAGAATGTTTCGTGGGCATTCTCACTGCTGGTCATTTTGGAAAGATTTGTTTTCAAGCTTACATTTGATCGTCTCGCTTCGAAGATAGCACCGGCGCTTTTATTTTTCACTGGCGGTTTAGGGTTTATCTGGTTCTTCGGCGACTATTGGGCGCAGGGTAAAGGGTTTTTTGATTTTATCTGGACGATCCCCAAAGATTACACGATCGGCCAGGAGTTTCGCTGGGGAAATTCAATGGTGACGCTGTTCATGACGCAGCGAAGCCTTCTGCTCGGAATGCCGCTGACACTGATCGTATTGAGTTATCTGTGGAAGGTATTTACCGCGGAGACACCGAGACCCGAAAACGATGAGGCGGAACTCGCCACGCACCGCTTACCGCTAACTTCTTTCGCAGTCGGCCTGATCGCAGGATTTCTACCTTTGATCCATTTGCATAGCCTTGCTGTCCTTTTCCTCGTAACCGTATTTTTACTTGCTCTGAAGCCGGCGAGATGGCGGGACTGGATCGGTTTCGGCGCAGGTGTCGCGGTTATTGCGGTCCCCGAACTTCTGTGGTCGATATCCGGAAGCGCCACCGAAACGGGCAAGTTCTTCGAATTTCATTTCGGCTGGGATTCGGGACAAATCAATTTCTTGTGGTTTTGGATAAAGAATACGGGGATCTTATTTGCAATGATCGGGGCCGGTATTTACTTAGTTTATTTAACGCAGGGACTGCATGCAGCAAAGGAAGAGACGAGGAAAATTGAAAAAACAAAAAAAGGCAAAGGTTTAACGGACTCGCCCCTTATCCCTTATCCCCAATCCCTTCTTCTGTTTTACGTTCCGTTCGCTTTTCTATTCATCCTGTCAAACGTTACGAAGCTCGCGCCATGGGAATGGGACAATATCAAGGTTTTGATCTATTGGTTTGTCGGCTCTATCCCGTTTATTGCGTTTGCTTTGGCGTGGCTGTGGCGCAAGACTACGGCTTTCCAGGTGATAGCGGCGGTGTGCCTTATAGTTTTGATATTTTCCGGGGCACTCGATGTTTGGCGGACGGCTTCGGGGCAAATAAATTTTAAGGTCTTCGAGGCCGACGGTGTGCTCGTGGCAGAAAGGATAAAACAGCGTACGCCGCAGACTTCGCTGTTCCTCAATGCACCGACGTATAATTCGGCGGTCGTGCTTTCAGGGAGGCAATCGCTGATGCGGTATCCGGGACATCTTGGCTCGCACGGCATTGATTACACGGAGCGCGAACGCGATGTTAAATCGATGTATGCGGGCGGCCCGGCGGCTTCCGCACTTTTGCAAAAATATGGTATCGATTATGTTTTGATCTCGCCGGAGGAAAAAAGCGCCGCGGGTGCGAACGAAGCATTTTTCAGTCAATTCCCGGTAATTGCTGAAGCGGGACAATATAAAGTTTATAAGATCAAGTAAAAAACCGACGATGAAGACCGAT
Source organism: Pyrinomonadaceae bacterium (assembly GCA_014379075.1). Lineage (GTDB taxonomy): Bacteria > Acidobacteriota > Blastocatellia > Pyrinomonadales > Pyrinomonadaceae > OLB17. Next base: position 4,717 of record JACMMN010000306.1, read on the forward strand.
CCGAATAAACAAGAAGAAACAGAAGGCCGAGATTGGTTCTGGCTTATTAGCGGAGCTTTTGTCACGGCAATTGCGGCACTTCTGCGGTTTTACCAACTCGGCCTCAAACCTTTTCACCACGACGAGGGCGTCAATGGCTTTTTCCTGACGACGCTTTTCCGCAGCGATGTTTACAGGTACGACCCGGCAAATTATCACGGCCCCACGCTTTATTACATCTCGCTCGTGTTCGCGAAAGTATTCGGGCTTGAAACGGTCCCGGTTCGGGCAAGCGTTGCGATATTCGGCGTGCTGACAGTTGTTCTCGCCTTATTTCTTAGACGATATATAGGCAGGATCGGGAGCCTTTTCGCGGCGCTATTTTTAGCACTGTCACCAGGTATGGTCTTTATCTCGCGATATTTTATTCACGAGATATTCTTTGTTTTCCTGAGTTTAGCGATCGTCTTATCGATATTGTTTTTTCTCGAAAAGCGAAAGGCGGGCGTTTTTGCGATCGGTTGGATGGCACTTATCCTGCTCATTTGTTTTCTGCCTTCCACTCTGAATCTGGCGGGCATGTGGGCCGGGGAGAATTCGACGGCTTTGTGGTCTTACCGGATCGGGTTATTTCTCCTCGAAGCCGTTCTCGTTTTTTTCGTAATGCGGATGCTGATCTTGTGGAACGAAGGCCGCCCGATCTATATCTTGCTCGCCTCAGCCTCGGCGGCACTTATGTTTGCGACAAAGGAAACGGCGTTCATAACGCTCGGCACTATGCTGATCGCATGCGTTTGCGTTTGGCTATGGACAAAAATCTACGGCAAAACCCCGGAACCTGCCGGCGCCGACGAGCTTTCCGGCGAAAGTATTAGTTGGGCCGGCTTTCGCAAAGTACTTGGCGGCAAGACCGACGTGATCCTGATAATCGTGGCGGCTCTTGTTGTCTTTGTTTATGTAAACGTCCTGTTTTTCTCGTCCTTTTTCACTTATCCCGAAGGCGTGCAAAAAGCGATCGATGCGTACACTATATGGATGAAAACGGGAAGTAAGGATCATACGCAGAACGGATTTTGGGGCTATCTGAAATGGATGTGGAGGATTGAGGCTCCGATACTTTTGCTGTCCGCCCTCGGCACACTTATCGCATTGCTCAAGCCCCGACACCGCGTTGCGGTTTTTGTCGGATTCTGGGCATTCGGATTGGCCGCCGCCTATTCGATCATACCGTATAAGACGCCGTGGCTCGCTCTCTCGTTCATATTGCCGATGTGCATCGCCGCCGGTTACGCGATAAATGAACTGTTCGCCTCTCAAAACGTCATATCGAAAATTGCCGGCGGAACGCTTGCGGCTGCTGCCACTGGAGTACTCGCGTATCAAACCTACGACATTAATTTTGTCAGATACGACGACAACGATCTGCCGTATATTTACGCCCACACCCGGCGCCAGTATCTCGACATGATAAACGAGATAGACCGCTACGCCGAAAAAAGCGGCAAGGGTAGGGACGCGGCAGTGCAGATCGTTTCTCCGGATTACTGGCCGATGGTCTGGGACGTCAAGGATTACCCGAAAGCGGTGTTTCACGGAACGACCGCAGATGCCGCCGGAGCTGAGATGATCGTCGCTAAAAAGAAGGACCAGGACGAAGAGGTTATAAGAAAATATTCGGCGGATTACCGGTTTGTAGGAATGTACGGACTGCGTCCGGGGGTCGATCTTGTTTTACTTGTGCGGAAAGATCTAGCGGACAGCAACACCAAAGAGTTATATAAAATAAGAGAAGTCAAAGGCTTTTAATTGCGCTTTTTGTTTCCGAAAAATCCAACCAGCACGAGTGCGGCGCCGATCACAATGTGCAGAACGTCATCTACCCGCGTCCACTGAAAAAGCCTTTCGGGAAATAAATGCAGAAAGCTTGCGGCCGCCTGGTAAAGATCGATCAACCCAAAACCGATATTGAACCCGCGAATATAACCTTCGTTTTTTGAGAAAACCAGTAAAAGGCCGAAGGCTCCGAATAGTATGTGAAAAACATTGTAAGGAGCCGCACCGCTCGTCAAAGCATTTTCCGGCGGAATCACAAAACCCAAGATCCCCGTCAAAATCAATAGCGGAGCGAAAACGAGTAAAACTTTGTAATTGAGGTTTTCGATGCAACTCCTATTTCATACTTTTGAAGCGAAACTCATTCTTAATATACACGGCATAATATCTGCCCGCCGACGAAGCATTTATCAGATCTTCGTAAACATTTTTCGGCACATCGAAATATTGATAAACCCCGCCGCCACGGAATTCTACCTCCAAAATTTTCGCATCCGGATCGTATCCGACGGATCTAATGCTTGAAGAGTTTATAGGTCGCCTTGTCACGATGTAATCATGGTATTCCAACACATGCACGTTTTCCAATTTCTACCTTGCAACTAAATCCGGATATTCCCAATCTTTTCGGGCTTTTTGTCCGATGTGGATTTCAGATACGGTGCTTCATCCTGCTCACGTTTATCATGCTC
>JACMMN010000307.1 GCA_014379075.1 Pyrinomonadaceae bacterium
ACACGGGCTGTGATGGTTTTGAGTTGAACTTTGGCTGCCCGCACGGCATGTCAGAACGCGGCATGGGCGCCGCGATGGGACAGGTTCCCGAATACACCTGCATGGTCACCGAATGGGTTAAGGAAGTTTCAAACCTGCCGGTGATCGTCAAGCTCACGCCGAATGTAACGCACATCGTTCCGCCCGGACGAGCGGCGCAAAAAGGCGGTGCGGATGCGGTTTCGCTGATAAACACGATCAATTCCGTGATGGGCGTCGATATCGACACGATGATCCCGTACCCGAACGTCAACGGCATGGCGGCACACGGCGGCTATTGCGGCACGGCGGTCAAACCGATTGCTCTCAATATGGTTTCCGAACTCGCTCGCGATGCTGAGTTTAATATCCCGATCAGCGGCATCGGCGGCATAAATACCTGGGGTGACGCGGTCGAATTTCTATTGCTCGGCGCCGCAAATGTCCAGGTCTGCACGGCGGTGATGCATTACGGCTACCGCATTGTCGAGGACATGATCGACGGGCTGAACAATTATCTCGACGAAAAAGCTTTTGCGTCGGTCAACGACATCGTCGGAAAATCCGTAGAACGCGTAACTGATTGGGGCAATCTCGATCTCAATTACGATGTAAAAGCCCGCGTCAATAACGAACACTGCATCCGCTGCAACCTTTGCTATGTAGCCTGCGAAGACGGTGCTCACCAAAGCTTCGAATTCCGAGAAGTGGACGGCAAGCGTTACCCAATAGTTATTGAAGAAGAATGCGTCGGCTGTAATTTATGTGCATTGGTCTGCCCTTCGCCGGGGGCGATCTCGATGATCCGCGTCGATGAAGGCGGTGAACCACAGAGTTGGCGGGAAAGACAAAATATTAATCCACAGTAGGCTATACAAATCTAAATATGAAAGTTTTAATAAAATTCTTCGCAGTTGTAGGGATTTTGGCAATCTGCTGTTTAATTTCGACGGCGCAAACGTCGAAGAAAGACGAACCAAAATTCGACAGGGCCGATTTCAGCCGGAAGTTTGAGGTTGTTGAGTGGCTGGTTGAGTATGACAACGTGGCGTGGAAGACAACCGATGTTCTCATGGCCCAGAGCAAATCCGAGATGTCGAAATTAGGGGCTGAGTGGTTTTGCTTTCAGGACAAGAATAAAGCGTGGCATGCGGTATATGGAAAATTAACGGACGGCAAATATGACCTTGTATTCCATTTCGTAATGGACCCGGCTTCAAAAATAACGCGAACAACAGAAAAGATCGATCAGGAATTTCTTGACTCTCACGCTATTGCCCTGAAAACCGCGACCACCAAACTTGCCGCTTCAATTCCGGCGGATTCTCCTCGTTTCAATCAATATATTAGAAGAAATGAGGACAAATCATTCAATGTCTGGCTGCTTCCTGCATTTCAAACCGACGGATTAGCAGTTTATGGAGGAGAGGCGGTGTATGAAATCGACAAGACCGGGGGCAAAATTACGAAGGACGAAAGTTATTTTCAAAAAGCCTTTCGCGGTTTTAAGTCGGTGCCCCCAAGAGAGATATGGCTGAATTACATCGAACAGGAAAAACCTTCCCTTGGGGCGATCTTTTTTGTCTGGTATTACAAACCTTATTTCACGAAGATCTTTATCGACAATTCGGAGAGCACAAGTTCAACCATTAACGCTGGGGATAACCGCTTTATATGGGAGCATGTCGAAAAGGACAAAAAAGATGATGTCAAGCCTAAACAGTTTTGAACTCCTCCTTTAGATTCGGCCGGTCTGTACGCCGTTTGAGGCAATGTTTCCTAAAGCGGCAACAAACTTGTCAAAATTCGCGAAGCGTTTATCCCGCGTCGATCCTTTCACGAATCTCGCATAGATCTGCTGTGCGATGACCGCGATCTTGAAGGTCCCGAAGACATAATAGAACAATATTTTCGATACATCGCGGCCCGATGCATTTGCGTACATTTCCGCGAGTTCGCGGCGTGAAATATTTTCCATCAGGACACGCGGGTTGAACGGCATGTTAAGCATTTCATCGCCCGCTTCGCGCGACATCCAGTAGCCGAGCGTCGTGCCGAGATCCATGAGCGGGTCGCCGACTGTCACCATTTCCCAATCGAGCACGGCGGTGATCTTTGTCAGATCATCGGGCTCGAGCATGATGTTATCGAATTTGTAATCGTTGTGGATCAAAGCAACGCCCGATTCGGCGGGAATGTTGTCATTTAGCCAGACAATGGTTTTTTCAAGCTCTGGCCACTCGTTGGTTTTGGCACTGAAATAGCGTTTCGACCAGCCTTCGACCTGGCGGCGATTGTAGCCTTCGGGCCGGCCGAGATCGCCGAGTCCGGCGGCTTGATAATCGAGTGAGTGAAGGTCTGCTAGATTCTGGATGAAACTGTTGCTGACTTCGATTCTGAATTCGTGCGAATTCCCTAGACTTCGATCCGCTTGATCGCTCGATTTCGCCCTTACTGACGTGCGGGCTTCTGCAATGTCCTCACCCGCTAGCGCAGGTGGTACAGACACCGGCAAACGTCCGCGGATTATTAAGCCGTTCCGCCGTTCCATCAAGTAGAATTCGGAACCGATCACGCTTTCGTCTTCGCAGAAAAGCAGTGGTTTCGGCGCTGGTTCATATACTTTGGAGAGCTTTGATAAAACCTGAAACTCACGGCCCATATCGTGAGCGGTTTTGATCGTGTTGCCGAAAGGCGGACGGCGAAGAACGTATTCTTCGCCGTCAAACCATATCAGGTATGTGAGATTAGAAGAGCCGGCCGGAAACTGCAATATCTCTACTTCTGATGATCGATCGGGCAGCCGGGAGTGCAGGTATTCGGCAAGTTTTTCCTGATCGATCTCCTCGCCCTGGCGGATCGGTTGCGCTTCGGTGTTCATTCCGAACAGTTTAGCATCCTAATCTGTGGTGACTTACCCTTTATAGTTCCGTTCTCTTGTTCCTTCTTGTCGTCTCGGTTGGTGGTCAAGATTTTTACCACTGATCAAGATGAACAGGAAGAAACAAGATGAACATGAAGAAATTAACTTTCGAGCTTTGTTATTGAAAGAATTTTGAACAAAGTTCGAGATTACTTTTTCTTTTTTATTATCGTGACCGTGACGATAAATTCGCCTTCATTTCCTTCCGGAGCGTCGTCATTTACGGTCAGCCACAAGGTGCCGCTTCTCGCGGCAATGACTTCTTTCTTCTCGCCGTAGATCCAGGTCTGGGCCGGCTGCGGCTTCTTCGCGGGAACGGGCGTGATACGGGCTACAAGGCCGTAACGCAGTTTTGATTCGAGCGGATAATATCCCGGAGGTTGTTCGGAGAATTTTGTTGTGCCTTCAGGGCCATGAATTCCCCAGGTACCGCCGACATCGACCTGGCCTTTTGCGTCGAGTTTTACGGTATCGCCGGCGGCGACGGTCAGGCCGGTGTTTACCCATTGCAAACCCGTTTCGCCGGAAACAGTAATTTCTTTTGTTACGTCATCCTGTGCGGAAACGGCTCCGGCCGTACAAAGGATCGCGATGAAGGCTATAGCTAAAGCAAATCTTAGTTTCATATTATTCTCCATTTTTTCCGGTCTGCCGGATGGTTAGCGTTTGGAAAGTGATTCGGGAAGAACAGTACACAGTAAATCACAGATAGTGACGACGCGGGAATAATATTTTTGCATTGTATGGTATTTTGAACGCATGGATTTCAATAGCTCGGCAAAAACTGTGGACTTGCAGGAACGTTTGCGGCGATTCATGGATGCCCACATTTATCCGAACGAATCTGCTTTGTCCGAAGAGATCGAATCCGGCGACCGGTGGCAGCCATCGAGATTGATCGAGGATCTAAAGTCGAGAGCAAAAGCCGAAGGATTGTGGAATTTATTTTTGCCGGATATTTCAGGGCTTTCCAATCTGGAATACGCACCGCTCGCCGAGATGATGGGACGCGTCGTCTGGTCGGCCGAGGTTTTTAACTGCTCCGCTCCCGACACGGGGAATATGGAAGTCCTGCATCTCTACGGTACTGACGAGCAGAAGGATCAATGGCTGAAGCCGCTGCTTGAGGGCGATATTCGCTCATGTTTTTCGATGACCGAGCCCGACGTTGCTTCGTCCGATGCGGCGAATATCCGGGCGTCGATAAAGAGTGACGGCGACGTTTACATCCTGAATGGGCTGAAATGGTGGTCGACCGGTGCGGGCGATCGGCGATGCAAACTTGCGATCTTTATGGGCAAAACGGATGAACGCGCTGCGAAACATCTTCAGCAGTCTATGGTTCTCGTGCCGATGGATGCCGAAGGCGTTAAGGTCGAAAGGCTTTTACACGTTTTCGGTTATGACGACGCCCCGAACGGCCACGCCGAAATATCTTTTACGAATGTCCGAGTTCCGAAGGAAAACCTCCTTCTCGGCGAAGGCCGCGGATTCGAGATCGCACAGGGAAGGCTTGGGCCCGGCCGTGTCCATCACTGCATGCGTCTTATCGGAAGCGCCGAGCGTTCGCTGGAATTGATCTGCGAACGCGCGAAATCACGAACCGCTTTCGGCAAGCCGATCTCCGATCAGGGCGTAGTGCGAAACTGGATCGCCGAAGCACGGCTGGAGATCGACCAGGCACGGCTGCTGGTTTTGAAAACTGCTTGGATGATGGACACCACCGGCAATAAAGCGGCAAGAAAGGAGATCGCGATGATAAAAGCCGTCGTTCCGAAAATGGCTTTGAAGATAATCGACCGCGCCATACAGGCCCACGGCGGCGGCGGCGTTTCGCAGGATTTTCCGCTCGCCCAGTTTTGGATCTACGCCCGGACGTTAAGATTGGCCGACGGGCCGGATGAAGTTCACCTTGAGACCGTGGCGAAGATGGAATTGAAATAATAAATGAGAATTCGGGTGCCAAGATCATCGACAACTGTAGTCGATACCCCAGCGTTCATTTTTAATGGGTAAAAAAATAATCCATTTTGCTCACGCCAACGGATTTCCCGCGGGAACTTATACCAGGCTTTTTGCTTTATTAAAACCATCTTTAGAGATTCGCTTCATCAACCGGCATGGCCACGACCCGAGATATCCCGTGACCGATGGCTGGATGGGTCTGAAAGACGAGCTTCGCGACGCTATCGTAAAAGATTTTACCCAGCCCGTGATCGGTGTCGGACATTCACTCGGAGGCATTTTGCATCTTCTGGTATGCGTGGATAACCCCGAACTCTATGAACGGATAATTCTGCTCGATGCTCCGATAATCAGCCGGTTCAGCAGCGGCGGGATCCGCGTTCTGAAAACGCTGCGGCTGATGGACAGGCTTTCGAGCGCCCGAATGACAAAAAGCCGGCGCAGTTTATGGGCTTCAAAAGCAGAAGCTCTGGAGCATTTTCAAGCGAAACCGAAATTTGCCGCGTTTGATTCGGAAGTGCTGAACGATTACATCGAATACGGAACCATTCAAACATCAGAAGGCGTCCGGCTTTTTTTCGATCCGCGGGTA
>JACMMN010000041.1 GCA_014379075.1 Pyrinomonadaceae bacterium
CGAAAATCCAAAATCAAAATTATGTCACGAGTAGGAAAAAAACCGATCACGATACCTTCGGGCGTCACGGTAACGATCAGCGATTCGCAATTGGAAGTGAAAGGGCCGAAGGGCACTTTGAACACGCCGGTGCCGAACGGCGTTAAGTTTGTCCAGGAAGACGGAACACTCACTGCCGAACGCGCGAATGATGATATTGCGGCGTTTCACGGCCTCGCGAGGGCTTTAGCTAATAACGCCGTTGTTGGTGTTACTGAAGGATTTAAGCGGGAGATGGATGTCGTCGGCGTCGGTTATAAGGCTGATGTTCAGGGCAACAAGATCATGTTCGCTCTCGGATACTCGCACCCGATCGAGTACGTTTTGCCGGCAGGCATCGAAGCTAAGACAGAAAGGGTCAACACCAAGACCTCGATCAACCAGTATCAGTTAACGATCACCTTGACGGGAATTGATAAACAAAGGCTCGGACAGGTCGCGGCAGAGTTGAATCGCTTGCGCAAACCCGATGCATATAAAGGTAAAGGCATTCGTTATGCGGATAGGTTGTATAAATTGAAACCGGGCAAAACCGGAAAATAGTTTGTTGAGTTTAGGGAGTTTATAGTGTTCATAGGGTTTTCAACTCTATAAACTCTGTAAACTCCAAAAACTCTAAAAACTCATAAGATTATGGCACAGAAAAATAGAGCAGATATTCGCCGCGGGGTTCACAGCCGCATTCGCAAGAAAGTTCGCGGGTCGGAAACGCGTCCGCGTCTGGCGGTGTTTCGCAGCTTGAATCACATTTACGCACAGTTGATCGATGACGACAGCGGCAAAACGCTGGCGGCGGCGTCAACAGCTGAAAAGGCTTTGGCGGGGAAGACGGGCGGAAATATCGCGGCGGCCGAAACGGTCGGCAAAGCTATTGCTGAAAGGGCGTTAGCGGCAGGTGTTTCGAATGTGGTTTTCGATCGCGGCGGCTATGTCTATCACGGACGCGTTAAGGCGCTTCTCGATGCGACACGCACAGCCGGATTAAATAAGAATGAAACGGCGGAAAAGCCGTCGAAAGAAGAGAGCAATAATGAAAGCTAAACAGAGAATTTCTCCGAATGGATTACTGCTGAAGGATCAGCTTATCTCGATCAACCGCGTTACTAAAGTAGTTAAGGGTGGTAAAAACATGTCGTTTGCCGCCTTGGTTGTTATCGGAGACGAAGCCGGACACGTTGGATTCGGGACCGGAAAAGCGAAGGAAGTGCCGAACGCGATCAAGAAAGCGGTCGAAGCGGCCAAAAACAATCTTATCCGCGTTCCGCTTATCGACGGCACATTGCCGCACGAACTGATCGGCGAATACGGAGCAGGACGCGTTTTGCTCAAGCCGGCTGCCGAAGGAACAGGCGTTATCGCGGGCGGAGCGGTCCGTGCAGTGCTCCAGTCGCTTGGAATTCATAATGTCCGAACGAAGATCCTCGGTTCGCGAAATAATCACAATGTGGTTCGCGCGACATTCGACGGATTGTCGAGAATGAAGGATCCGCTTGATGTTGCAAGACTTCGCGGCAAACAGGTGGAAGAGTTGGTGGGTTAGGGAGTTTATAGCGTTATTAGAGTTTAAGGATTCCTGATCCCTGACTCTACATACCCTAAAAACTCCATGAACTCGAGAGACTCAACAAATTAAGATCATGGTAAAGAAAACAGAAACAACAGAAGGCGGAACGATCAAGATTCAATATTACAGAAGCTCGATCGGTTATTCGAAAAAACAGAAGACCATCGTGAGAGCCTTGGGGATAACCAAGTTGAATCAGACGGTTGAGCGGGGCGACACGCCTTCGATGCGCGGTATTGTTAACAAGGTTCCGCATCTTTTAAGAATTGTTGAATAGATGTGTTTGTAGCCCGCACGTGTCAGTAGCCCGCACGTAAGTAAGGGCAACGAAGCCCTTACTTACGTGCGGGCTACTGACAACGCCACTGACACGCTGGCTACACACAAGAGGAAAAGAAAATGGCATTAGGACTAAACAATTTAAGCCCGGCAAAAGGCTCGACGCATAAGAAAAAAAGGGTCGGCCGCGGGCCCGGTTCGGGACTTGGGAAAACAGCCGGCCGAGGGCATAAAGGACAAAAATCGCGTTCGGGCTACAGCAGCCGCCCGGGATTCGAGGGTGGACAAATGCCTTTGCAGCGTCGTCTGCCGAAGCGCGGATTTACCAATATCTTTAAGAAAGAATGGGTCGAGGTGAACTTAGCGAAGATCGACGAGAGCTTCAAGGCCGGCGAAGAAGTTACGCCCGAAATTCTCCATGCTCGCGGCCTGGTAAAAAAAGCGAAGCACGATCTGGTGATCCTGGGCAACGGAGATATTACAAAAGCACTGAAGATATCGGCTCACCGTTATACAAAAACGGCTAAAGACAAGATCGAGGCAGCAGGCGGCGAAGCAACGTTGATCGTCAGAGAACCAAAAGCGGAAGCATAAGAAAGTAAGAGTAACGGCTTTAGCCGTGATTCTTACGTTGCCATCTCGCGCTCAGTGGTCTGAATTCGAACGAAGTTCGCGCCTAAAGGCGTTACTCTAACGAAGGAATTATATGGAGAAGTTTTTTGCCGCCGTCCAGAACATGTTTAAGATTCCCGAGCTGCGTAAACGCATACTGTTTACGCTCGGGCTGCTGGCGGTATATCGTTTAGGAGCGCACGTAACCGCTCCGGGTATTAATAAGGAACGTCTCGAACAGGTTTGGGGCGAGGTCTCGGGAACGCTTCTCGGTGTCTTGGATCTGTTTTCAGGCGGCAACTTTCGTACAATTTCTGTTTTTGCACTTGGTGTCACACCTTATATCACGGCATCGATCATTATGCAGTTGATGCCGGTGCTGTCGCCTGCCGTCAAAAAAATACAGGAAGAAGGCGAGGTCGGAAGACAAAAACTTAATCAGTGGACGCGGTATTTGACCGTCGTTCTTTGCGCCGTTCAGACTTTCTTCGTTGCCACATGGCTAAACCGAAACGGCGTGATAGGAGATACCTGGTGGGCGACGGCGATGGTCGTTATCACCCTTACCACGGGTACTATCTTTGTAATGTGGCTTGGTGAACAAATAACCGAGCGCGGCGTCGGCAATGGTATTTCACTTTTGATCTTCGCAGGTATCGTCATTGGGCTGCCGAGTGCAATAGTTCAGGTTTCGGAAAGGGTCCGTGCCGGTGATGCTTCGCAAACTCTCGGTGTGATCTTTTTAGTAGTGATCCTTGTCGCACTTATCGCACTTGTCGTTTATGTTGAATCGGCAAGACGAAAAATTGCGATCAGCTACGCCAGCAGGCGGGTTGGAAACCAGACGTTTCAGGGACAGGAAACAAGTTTGCCGCTGAAGATCAATATGGGCGGTGTTATTCCCGTGATCTTCGCGTCATCCGTGCTCGCGATGCCGCAAACGCTTTTTTCGGCGTTTCCGCCGGATCCGAGTAATTTGGACACGACATGGGGGAAGGTTCACACTTTTTTCCAGCAGTTTCACGGCGGCGATCCGTATTACGAACTCGTTTTCATTTCGCTGATCGTCTTGTTCACCTTCTTTTATATTACGATCGTTTTCAACACGGATGAAGTTGCGGATAACCTCAGAAAACACGGCGGCTTTATTGCCGGTATTCGTCCGGGAGCACCGACGGCGGAATATCTGAACGGTATTCTGACTCGTCTGACCACTGTCGGAGCTTTATACCTGGCTTTTGTCGCGTTCGTGCCCCAGGTTTTGCTGAGCGGTTTCAGGGTAGCGAGGCTGCCGTTTATTGGTGACCGTCTGGATGCCTTTCTGACTGCGACGCCGGGTTTAAGCTGGATACCCACTGGTTTGGGTTACCAATTCTTCTTCGGCGGAACGTCGCTGCTGATCTTGGTCGGTGTCGCAATGGATACCGTTGCCCAGATCGAAGCCCAGCTTGTAATGAGGAATTACGAAGGATTTTTGGGTGCCGGATCGAGGCTTCGCGGCAGGCGAAGCTAGACAAATACGAATTTCAAATTACGAATTACGAATTTAACCGTAATTGTTAATTCGTAATTCGTAATTGCCATTTTATGAGCAAGATTATTGTTTTGATCGGTGCACCCGGAGCGGGCAAAGGCACGCAGGCACGGCTTTTGAGTGAACGACGCGGGATACCGCAAATTTCGACGGGCGATATGTTTCGCGAAATGAAAAAATCGGACACGCCGCTTGCCAGGGAAATTCAGGAGATCATGGCTTCGGGAAAACTGATCACGGATGAAATAACCCTGGAGATGGTGAAAGAGCGGACCTCACGCGACGATGCGAAGGGAAGTTATATTCTCGACGGATATCCGAGAACGGCGGTACAGGCTGAACAGCTTGAAGTATTGGCAAAGGAACAGGGCAAGGAAATTCAAGCGGTCGAGGTCGATGTTCCGAAAGTCGAATTGATGAAGCGGCTGACCGGACGCAGAAGCTGCCCGGTTTGCGGCGAGATATACAATATCTATTCGAAGCCGCCGAAGAACGGCAATGTGTGCGATCTTCATCCGGATACAGAACTTGGCCAGCGTGCCGACGACAACGAGGAAAAGGTCAAGGTTCGGCTGGAAACATACGACGAGTTGACGAAACCTTTGCTGGACTACTATGAAAGTTCAGGCCGACTGCAGAAAGTGGACGGCACCGGAGAGGTCGAGGCGATTTACGAAGAGCTTGAAAAGTTGATCTGATATGACGACCGGTTCAAAGATAGGCGTAGTTTTTAGTAAAGCTTTTCATATCCTGACCGGAAAGAAAATGATAATCGCAAAGTCTCAAAAAGATCTGGATAAGATGCGTGCCGTCGGTGAGCTGATCGCCGATGTCCGCGAGGCTTTGCGGGTGATGGTCGTGCCTGGGGTAACGACTTTGGAGCTAAACGCCGTCGCCGAGAAGATGATGCGCGACGCCGGTTCCATACCGACGTTTATCGGATACGCTCCGCACGGGATGATCCCGTTTCCGTTCGCGATCTGTGCATCGGTGAATGAAGCGATCGTCCATGGCTTTTCCACCGCTATTCCGCTTAAGGACGGCGATGTTGTCTCGCTCGATATGGCTTGCACTTATCACGGCTTTGTCGGCGACACGGCGATGACCGTTCCGGTCGGGGATGTGAGTGATGAACTCAAGCAGTTGATCCGCGTTACGGAAGAATGCCTGGCTTTCGGTATTGAGCAGTGCCATATAAATAACCGCGTCGGCGACATTGGAGCAGTCATTCAGCAGCACGCCGAAAATTTCGGTTATGGCATCGTCCGCGATTACACCGGCCACGGGATCGGGCGTTCGATGCATGAGGCTCCGCAGATCCCGAATTACGGCCGGCAGGGAACTAAAGAGAAGATACGGGCCGGTTACTGCTTCGCGATCGAGCCGATGCTCAACCTGGGAACTCATGAAACCAAGACTCTGGCCGACAAATGGACGGTCGTTACGAAAGACGGAAAAGCGTCCGCGCATGCCGAGCATACCTTGGCCGTGACGCCCGACGGGCCGGAGATCTTAACGTTGACGAAAGCTCAAAAGCTCGCTCTAAAGAAAGGAAAGACCGAAACCGTAGCGGCCTGACTTGAAAAATAGGAATAAAAAGGTTAACATTTACGGTTTGTCCAACTAATCAGTGAGTTGGTCTGGAGACTATGTCCAAAGAAGAAGCGATCGAGGTAACGGCGACAGTCCTGGAGACTCTTCCAAACGCAATGTTTAAGGTTGCGGTGGACGATAATCAGCACGAGGTGCTGGCGCATATCTCAGGAAAAATGCGGAAGAATTTTATCCGCATTCTGCCCGGCGACAAAGTTTTGGTCGAGCTTTCGCCATACGATCTTAAACGCGGGCGGATCACATATCGCTATAAATAGGCAAGAGCGGGGAAAATTATGAAAGTACGTCCGTCAGTAAAGAAAATGTGCGACAAGTGTAAGGTTATTCATAGAAAGGGTATTGTGCGCGTTATTTGCGAGAACCCTAAGCATAAGCAGAGACAGGGATAAACGCATTTTGGATTTTAGATTTGCGATTTTGGATTGAACAGAGGCGGATTCTTTTTTGGAATCTAAAATCTAAAATCCGAAATCTAAAATTGATATATAGATTTCGCGATTAGGAGAAGATATGGCTCGTGTAGCAGGAGTAGATTTACCGCCGAATAAAAGGGCGCAGATTGGTTTAACGTATATTTACGGCGTAGGCAAGTCGAGGGCGACTGCGATCCTTGGCCGTGCAGATATCAACATCGATTCGAAGATCAAGGATCTGAGCGAAGACGAATTGACGAAAATTCGCACAATTCTTGACGAACAAGGCGATATCGAAGGCGATCTCCGCAAGCGAGTGCAGATGGACATTAAACGATTGATGGACATCGGATGCTATCGCGGATTGCGTCATCGCCGCGGCTTGCCGGTTCGAGGCCAGCGCACATCGACCAACGCACGAACCAGAAAAGGCCCGCGTAAAGCCGCCGTCGCGAAGAAAAAAGCACCAGGTAAGAAATAATGATAGATGTTCGGATGTCAGAGGCTAGATGCTAGTGTCTGACATCTAACATCTGATGTCTGACATCTAATTTTATGGCTAAAGCACCAACAAAGAAGAAAACTTTTAAGAAGAAGGAACGCAAAAACATTCCGCTCGGAATCGTTCATATTGCGGCTTCTTTTAACAACACGCTTATTTCGATCACCGATACGCAGGGCAATTTGATCGCCCAGTCGTCGTCGGGTGCGAGAGGCTTCAGAGGCTCGCGAAAAGGAACGCCGTTCGCGGCGCAGCAGGCAGCCGGTGAAGCGGCGCGTAAGGCCGTCGAAGCCGGAATGCGTGAGGTAGAAGTTCGGGTCAAAGGGCCAGGCGGCGGCCGCGAGTCGGCGATCCGTGCGATCAATCAGGCAGGTATCCGCGTGACTTCGATCCGCGATACGACGCCGATCCCGCACAACGGATGCAGGCCACCGAAACGTCGTAGAGTTTGAGAAATTTCGGATATCATATCTCAGATGTGAAATTTGAAATTTAAGATTTGAAATTCAAGATTTTATCGAAAGGATGAAGGGTAGATTTACCTGTAAACTTTTCCGTTAAAAAGACGATGTTTAGGGAACTAACTCTAAACTCTGACGGAGGCAATAAATATAAATGGCTAGATATAGAGATGCGGTGTGCAGGTTGTGCCGTCGCGAAGGTGGAAAATTATTTTTGAAGGGCGACCGCTGTTTCAAACCGTCGTGCGCTATCGAAAAACGGGGAACCAATCCTCCGGGGCAACACGGTGCCGCCAGGCGCAAGATGCTCGCCGGTTACGGTGAACAGCTTCGCGAAAAGCAAAAGGTAAAGCGTATTTACTTTGTGCTCGAAAAACAGTTTCGCAATTATTTCGAAAAGGCCAGAAGCCAGAAAGGCGTTACTGGTGAAAACCTGTTGTTCATGCTCGAAAAGCGCCTCGATAACGTGGTTTATCGTTCCGGGTTTTCAACCTCGCGCCGTCAGGCACGGCAGCTCGTCAACCACGGACATATTGAGGTCAACGGACGTAAAGTCGACATTCCATCGTTTCAGGTTAAGGTCGGCGACACCGTTACCGTCAAAGACAAAAGTCATAAAAACACGCACGTCGAAGGAGCCTGGCAGACTGCTGCCGGCCGCGGCCGTCCGACATGGATCTCACCGGGCGGAAAGGACCTGAGCGTTGCGATCGGCGCATTGCCGACCCGCCAGGATATCGACGCAAATATTAACGAACAGCTTATCGTCGAGCTTTACAGTAAATAATTGAACGAGTTCCGGGGTTGCGGTTCGTAGGGTCTTAAAACTCTACGAACCAATAAACTCTCGAACTCTATGAACGCTTTTTAAACAAATAAAAATATGACACAAAGCAATAATTGGACGGATTTCCAAATGCCGGGTCGTTTGAATGTTGAAACCGAAACTCTCACGGGGCGTTACGGAAAATTTTTCGCTCAGCCGTTTGAGCGTGGTTTCGGTACGACGATCGGAAATTCGATTCGCCGGGCGCTGTTGTCTTCAATAGAAGGTGCGGCCGTCACAGCTGTGAAGATCGAAGGCGTCGAGCATGAATTTTCGTCGATCAAGGGCGTTGTGGAAGATGCCACCGACGTTATCCTTAATGTAAAGCAGATCCCGTTTCTCCTGCACGGTTCGGGGCCGAAAACTCTGACGATCAGTAAAAAAGGTGCCGGCGAGGTGACCAGCGCCGATATAGAAGGTGATTCCGAGGTCGAAATTCTCGACAAAGACGTTCACATTGCGACGATAAGCGGCGCCGGTTCCGTAAGCATCGAAATGCGTCTGAAACGCGGCCGCGGCTATGTTTCCGCCGAATTGAATAATGACGAAGACCTGTCGGTCGGCTATATTCCGGTCGATTCGGTACACACGCCGATCAAGAAAGTAAATTACATAGTCGATAAGACACGTCAGGGATCTAACACGGAGTTTGACAAATTGACCATCGAAGTCTGGACGGACGGTTCCGTCAAACCGGAGGATTCGATCGGCCTGGCTGCGAAGCTGGTGAAGGATCATATGTCGATCTTCATCAATTTCGAAGAGGAAGAAGAAGAATACAAATACGAAGACATAGCCCGTCCGCCGCTTATGCGGAACGATCTGCTGGATAAGCCGGTCGATGAGCTGGAGCTTTCGGTTCGTTCTTACAACTGCTTGAAGAACGCCGACATCCGTTCGATCCGCGATCTTATTCGCCGGAGCGAAAAGGACATGCTCAACACAAAGAATTTCGGCAAGAAATCATTGACGGAGATCAAAGACCTGCTCCACGGAATGGGCCTCGATTTCGGGATGGATTTTGACGAACAGGGGAATCCGATCCCGGGATCGGGCGGACGCGACCTCGATTAAGGATAAAGGCTAAAGGATAAAGGCGAAAGTTCGGATCGAACTCTTGCTTTATCCTTTATCCTTTCGCCTTTACACTTTATTTTTATGAGACACTTAAAAGCACATCGTAAATTAGGCAGAACGACCGAACATCGTATTTCCCTACTTCGTAATCTGGCGACATCGCTCATCAATGCGGAAAAGGAACACATTGTTACTACTGTTCCGAAAGCTAAGGAACTCCGGCCGTTTGTCGAAAAAGCAATCACGCTCGCGAGAAAGGCACAGCATCTTTCCGGTGATGACGCAAACGTTAGAGAAGTTCACCTGCGCCGCCAGGCCGCAAGATTTTTCCACGCCGGAAACAGCACATTCAAGACGGAACAGAGCCGCTTTCGCGGGAAAAAAGGCGAAGCAAAGGAGCCGATCGTGAGAACTGCCGGTGTCGCTGCCGTGCAGCGTTTGTTTGGCGAACTCGGAGCGCGCTACAAGGACCGCGATGGTGGTTATACTAGAATTATAAAGCTCGGCAGGCGTGTCGGGGACAATGCTGAAATGGCAGTTATCGAATTGGTCGACAATCCGCGCGAGTTAGCGGCTAAGGGTTAATCTTTTGCAGGAGTAAGTGCACGATGAGTGAAATTACGGCTTCTACAAAGGCTAAAGATAAAGATAAATCCGCGAAGGGTGATAAAAGTGCCGAGGGAGTCGATCCTTCATTCAATATGGATGAGCTTCGCGAACTTGCACAGCTTGTCGATGATCACGGATTCACCGATTTTGAATTTGAGAATGAGAACATTCGTGTTCGATTGAGTAAGTCTCAGCCGCCGGTGATGCATGCAGTTCAGCCCAATGCACCCCAATCGCCGTCTCCACAGCCGCCGGCTGGTATTGGAACGACAGGCGAAACCGTTGCTCAGGAATCCCAATCCGCGCCCGAGGAAGATCTTTTTAAGATCACGTCTCCTATCGTAGGAACCTTTTATCGTTCTGCTGGACCCGACAAAGAGCCTTATGTTAAGGAAGGCAGCCAGGTTTCTAATGAATCGGTAGTCTGCATCGTTGAAGCGATGAAGCTGATGAACGAGATCCAGGCCGAAGTTTCGGGTGAAGTAGTAAAAATTTACGTGGAAAACGGTCAGCCGGTCGAATACGGGCAGCCTCTTTTTGGAATCAGGAAATAGAAAAGCAGCCACGAATCACACAAATCGCACGAATAAATACAATTCGTGATATGAGTGTAATTCGTGGCTAAATTTTTGAGATGAAAACGCGGGAAATTCGCAAAATTTTGATAGCCAACCGGGGCGAGATCGCTATCCGGATCATTTGGACCTGTAAGGAAATGGGCATCAAGACAGTCGCCGTCCATTCCGAAGCAGACCGAGAGGCTCTCCATGTTCGTTACGCCGACGAAGCCGTTTGCATCGGCCCGGCCCAATCCGCCCTCAGTTACCTCAATATACCGTCGATAATCAGCGCCGCCGAGATCACGAATGTGGACGCGATCCATCCGGGATACGGTTTTTTGGCGGAATCCGCGACGTTTGCCAAGATATGCGAGGACTGTAATATTAAGTTCATCGGGCCAAAGGCCAGTGTGATCGCGATGATGGGCGATAAGGTTGAAGCAAGACGGACAATGCTTGCGGCGGGTGTGCCTATTTTGCCCGGAAGTCCCGACCCGATCGAATCACCGGCCGAGGCTAAGGCTTTAGCCAAAGAGATCGGTTTTCCCGTGATCATAAAAGCCGCGGCTGGCGGCGGCGGTCGCGGTATGCGGATAGTCCGGTCCGAAGACGAACTTGAAACTAATCTTGAAACCGCGCAGGCCGAAGCACTTGCCGCTTTCAAAAATGGATCGGTCTATATAGAAAGATACATCGAGCGCCCGCGCCATATCGAAATTCAGGTTCTGGCCGACGAACACGGTAATTGTATTCATCTCGGCGAACGCGAATGTACGATCCAGCGCAGACACCAAAAACTGCTTGAAGAGGCACCTTCACCCGTTATTACAAGAGAACAACGTGAAAAAATGGGCGCCGTTGCGGTCAAAGCGTGCCAGGAGATCGGCTATTCGAGCGCCGGAACTTTCGAATTCCTTCTTGATGAAGACGGAAGTTTTTACTTCATGGAAATGAATACCCGCATTCAGGTCGAGCATCCAGTGACCGAAATGGTGACGCTTGCTGACATCGTTCGCAACCAGATACGCGTCGCATCGGGCGAAGACCTCCAATACCAGCAGAGCGATGTGCAGATAGTCGGGCATTCGATCGAATGCCGGATAAACGCCGAGGACCCGAAAACATTCGTTCCGAGTCCCGGCAAGATCACCGCGTTCAACATTCCGGGCGGCCCGGGTGTTCGAGTAGATACGGCTGTTTATCCCGGCTATGTTGTTCCGCCTTATTATGATTCGATGATCGCGAAATTGATAGTTCACGCCCGAACGCGAGATCTCGCGATCGCCCGTATGCAGCGCGCTCTCGACATGATGGTGGTCGAAGGCATTAAAACCACGATACCGCTTCATAAGAAAATAATGGCGGATGAGCGATTTCAGAAGGGTGATTTTTCGACAAAGTTCATGGAAGAGTTTGAAATGTAGTTGGAGCATTGATTTTAATTGGGTTATCGTGTAGCATTTGCATAGACTTAACCAAGATATTAATTTTGAGAATAAGCAATTTTTTGCGGTTATCGCTCCTAAGAAAGCGAAGTTACTGCGAGCAAGGAGAGACTATTTTAAGTCAGGTTTTATATGGCGACAGTTAAGGAATTAAAAGAGAAAATTGTAGGTGACTACAAAACACACACATCGGACACGGGTTCTTCACAGGTGCAGGTTGCACTTCTAACGCAACGCATCAACGAATTGACGGAACATTTCAAGATTCACAAGAAAGACAATAATTCGCGCAGAGGCCTGCTCCAAATGGTCTCGCGGCGGAGAAAACTCCTGGATTATCTTAAACGAACCGATATTAACGAATACCACGAGATAATTAAGAAATTAGGACTAAGAAGGTAAGGGTTTTAGAGTTGCAGTGTTACAGAGTCTCAGAGTTATTAAGAAAGACTTTCTGAACTCTGTGAACTTTCCGAAACTCTGCAACTCTATAACTTAAAAAATGGCTGCTTCGAGCCATAATAAAAGAAGTTCTCTCGAAGAATTTGTCGGCGGCTGC
>JACMMN010000308.1 GCA_014379075.1 Pyrinomonadaceae bacterium
CTAAAATATGATATAATTTCACCGTTTTGGAGTTCATTGCATGAATAAAAAGTTTGGCATCGGCGTTTTGATACTTGTCGTTTTAGGAGCGGTGGCCGGAGGTTTGTTTGGAAGACTGCAGTCGTCGATCTATGCCGATACCAGCCTCACTCAGGAAAAAGTGGTGGCGGATTACCGGGAGGCTCTCGATGTAATAGACAAGAGCTATGTCGGTAATATCGATCATGAAAAAGTATCCGACGCTTCGATCCAAAGCATGTTGTGGACGCTGGATCCGCATTCCTCATTTTTTACGCGGGCTGAATTCAAAAAGCTTTACGAGGAGCAGTCATCGCAGTTTTACGGCATCGGCGTGTCCATCCTGCAGCATCGCGACGGCGTCTATGTGCAGTCTATAATTCCGGGAACACCTGCGGACAAAGCCGGGCTTCGTTATGGCGACCGGTTCGTGCAGGTGGACGGTAAAGACTCTAAAGAATGGACAAGCGCAGAGGTTTCGAAAAACGTCCGCGGCGAAAAAGGAACTCCTGTAAAAGTTAAGGTCGAGCGAGCAGGAAGCACCGCGGCGTTGGATTTCGAGATCGTGCGCGGCGGCGTTCCGCTTCCATCGATCCGCAATTATTTCATGCTGCCGAACGGTGTCGGATATGTCGGGCTGACCGGCGGATTTCAGGAAACGACCGCGGCCGAGCTTGACGATGCCGTTGCCAGCCTGCAAAAGCAGGGAATGAAAAGCCTTATCCTGGACGTGCGCGGAAACCCGGGCGGGCTTCTGCCGCAAGCGATAGACGTTGTAAGTCGGTTTGTTCCAAACGGCCAGACGGTCGTTTCGGTCAAGGGCCGTTCGCGATACGCTAAAACGCAAGAACTTAAAGCGACCGGCGGACAGTCCGATAATTTCCCGCTGGTCGTAATGATCAACGGCAATTCGGCGTCCGCTTCCGAGATCGTTGCCGGAGCGATCCAGGACTACGCACGCGGCGTTATAGTGGGCACGGACAGTTTCGGTAAGGGATTGGTCCAGAGAGTTTTTCCGCTTCCTTACGGAACGGGCCTGACATTGACCACCGCCAGGTATTACACGCCTTTCGGACGCTCCCTGCAGCGGGATTACTCGAGCGGTTCGATCTACGATTATTACACTCACCTGAATGAAGGAAATGTAAACGGAGCAGACGCTAAGCCGAAACCGGCCGGTGTGCCGGTGAGCACAGCCAACGGCCGCGTTCTTTTCGGCGGGCGCGGCATCGAACCTGACATCAAGGTCTCGGCGCAGGAAAACAACCCGCTGCGTTTCCGTATCAGCGATGCGGCTTTTTATTTTACCCGGCAATTGGTAGCCGGCAAGGTTGCCGGTTTTGAAAATTACAAGATCGATAAGCAGGATCACCGGTTGAGCATCGATCCGGGCGCATTTCAGATCAGCGATAAATTGTTCGAAGCATTTCGGAGTTATACGGTGGCGATCAAGGAAAGCGGCCTGTCGGCTGAAAATCTTAACACTCAGATCGAATTCGCAAAAATTCGGCTGCGTGAAGAGCTCGCGACCGCTAATCATTCGAATGAAGCCGGCGTCCAGGTTTTACTCGAGGCCGATCCGCAGATCCTAAAAGCCGTCGAATCGATGCCCGAAGCCCGTAGAATGCTTGAGGCGAATTTGGCGAAGAAATGATCTTTCCGAGTTTGGAGTTCCTGCTAAAGCAGTAACTCCAAACGAAATTTTAAGTTTTCGAATTTTTGAGTTCCTGGAGTAAGATAATCTTTTACTTTCGAACTCTTTTTTTATGTACAAACAGATAGGGATATTGACCGGCGGCGGCGACGCTCCCGGATTGAACGCAGTTATACGAGCAGTTGTTCGCACCGCCATAGGCGAATTCGGCATGAAATGCGTCGGAATTGAAGACAGCTTCGAAGGAATTCTCGGCGCGACGCAAACTACTCAACTGACCACAAAAAGCGTAAGCGGTATTTTGCCCAGGGGCGGGACGATACTGGGAACGCGAAATAAGGGAAGTTTCGTTAAGATGATAGACGGAAAGCCCTCGTTTCCCGAAATGCCTATCGGGGAGGCTTTAGCTAATCTCGATATCCTCGGCATCGAGGCCCTCATCGTGCTTGGCGGCGAGGGAACTCTGGCCATCGCCGAACAGTTCCACAATCGCGGGTTTCCGGTCATCGGCGTTCCAAAGACCATAGATAACGATCTGGCCGCGACCGAATTGACGTTCGGGTTCATGACGGCGATCGACATCGCAACCGAGGCACTCGACCGGCTCCATACGACCGCCGCTTCGCATGACCGGGTGATGATCCTGGAAGTGATGGGAAGGAACACGGGCTGGATCGCCCTGCACGCCGGGCTGGCCGGGAGTGCCGATATAATATTGATCCCGGAGATACCATTTTCCCTGGAGTCGGTCGCCCAAAAGGTGCTCGCCCGCGAAAAAGGCGGTTCGAGGTTTACCAATGTCGTCGTGGCAGAAGGCTCAAAAGAGGTAGGAAAATCCGAAATGTATGCGGATACGGGGGAATTGCGGCTGGGCGGCGTCGGGGAATACGTACGCCGGCAAGTGGAAGAAATGACGGGCAAGGAATCGCGATGTGTCGTGCTGGGGCACTTGCAACGGGGCGGCAGTCCCAATGCATTCGACAGAATGCTCGGGACGAATTTCGGTGCGTGTGCCGTTCGTGCATTGGCGAGCGGTGAAGTGGGCAAGATGGTCGCGCTTCAGGCGGGTACGATCACGACCGTCCCTCTTTCCGAAGCGTGCACAAATATCAAGACCGTTCCCGTCGACGGGCAGCTCGTCCGGACCGCCCGCGATATCGGAATTTCGTTTGCGGCACCGAAAGAGTATAAGTCGGTTGTCGGGGGAGAGGCGAGGATTTAGCCAGGTTTATTTGAACTTTATGAAAGCAGTAAAAAAGAAATTACAGGACGAACTGGATAGTCTAGAACACGAATTGCATTTTAAGCTGCCCAAGGATATCCAGCACGCGAGGGAGTTCGGCGACCTGAAGGAAAACGCCGAATACAAGGCGGCCAAGGAGCGTCAATCCATGGTCCAGGCCCGCATTAGCCAACTGCAGCAGAGGCTGAGCGAGGTTGATTCGATCGACCTGTCGAAGATCCCGACGGACAGCGTCGCCTACGGTTCGCGCGTCGTGCTTTACGATCTGGAACGCGACGAGAAGATCAAATACAGACTGGTAACGACCGAGGAAAGCGACCCGGAAAACGGGCTTATATCCACCGTCTCGCCGATCGGCCAGGCTCTGATGGGAAAAGAAGAAGGCGACGAGATCAAGGTAAAAACACCCACAGGCTGGCGCAGTTTTGAAATAAGCAGGGTGAAGACTATTCACGAAAAGGACTGAGTGAAAATGCACAGCGGAAAATGGAAAATGGAAAATGAAGACCAGAACGGTTTTTTATTTTGCATTGTCCATTTTCCACTGTCAATTGATTGAATGTTGGGAGCAAGCATCGGACGCGGGGCAATGCGGATCATCGATTCGATGGTGCGGGGGCTTGCGTCCGCCGGCGTATCTCCGAATATTCTGACTACGGTCGGGGTCAGCATCAATGTGTTCTGCGGTGTGCTTTTTGGCATGGGTGAATTTTTTTGGGCCGGTGTCGTATTGATCATCGCCAACCTTTTCGACATGCTGGACGGAAACGTCGCACGCCTGACGGGAAACGTAACGAAATTCGGCGGTTTTCTTGATTCGTCGCTCGACCGGCTTTCCGACATGGTCGTTTTTGTCGGCATAATGATGTTTTACGCGGGAAATTCTCCGCAGCATTCGATCTTGAACGTGTTTCTCGCGGGAGTCGGGATGGTCGGTTCCGTAATGGTCAGCTACACCACGGCTCGTTCCGAAGGCCTAGGCGTCAAAGCAAATGTCGGGTTTCTGCAGCGGCCCGAGAGAATTGTCCTTTTGATCATTGGGGCCTTATCGACATGGGATTGGAATTCCAATTTCTTTTTATTCAACCGTATGCCGCAGGTGCTTTGGGTATTGGCTGTGGGTTCGATCTGGACCTTGATCCACCGTATGTATTTCATTTGGGAAGAATTTAAGAAGCTTGAAGGGGCATCGCCCGAATAATAATGGAATGGCTAGCTGAATTTTGGACTTCGCTGACATGGGCCCGGATCGCTTTGGGCCTGGTTTTTTTGGTCGTCTCGTTTTTTTTGAGTACCGGACTAGTGGCAGTTGTAATGGTCAAGATCCCCGCGAATTATTTCAGCTCGCATTATCAGCAGGATTTTCTGCCGAACAGCTCGTGGATGACCCGCTGGGGTGTAGTCGTCTTAAAGAATCTTATCGGCGTTATTCTGGTAGTTGCCGGGATCATTATGCTGCTCGGCCCCGGCCCCGGTATCCTAACCATTTTGATCGGCTCGATCATGATCGACATTCCGGGCAAACGGCCGCTGGAGGCAAGGCTTCTTAACCGGCCGACGGTGCTGGCGGCTGCAAACGGCCTGCGGGCCAAGTACGGCAAACCGCCGCTGATCATGGATTAACAATGGGAATTCTGAATCTTTTTAAGCGAAAAGATAACCCCGATCTTTACGGCGAGAGAGTCGAGCATCTCTTGGCGCACGGCAGGATCACCGACGGTGTCATCATCGATACGGAAACCACGCCCGCGGGGGGCGAGATCGTTTTTTTTGTGTATACGCTCAACGGCGTTGATTTCGAATCATCTGAATTGCTCGATGAAGAAAAGCTGAAGGATCCGCTCAAATACGCGCCGGGAGCGAAGGTCGGCATCCGGTACGATCCGAAAAATCAAGGCAATTCGACGCTTGTTTGAAGCGGACAAGGATGTCCGCGTCCATACGATATGTTCAAAAAAATACTTATTGCTAACCGCGGCGAGATAGCTTGCAGGGTGATTAGGACATGCCGGGAGATGAATATCGCGGCAGTCGCGGTTTATTCCGATGCAGATCGGGATGCCATGTATGTTCGAATGGCGGATGAGGCGTTCCATGTAGGCGCGGCACCTTCGAGCGAGAGCTATTTGAAATGGGATAAAATCCTTGAAGTTGCGAAAATCTCGGGAGCCGAAGCGATACATCCCGGTTATGGATTCCTTTCGGAGAATGCGGAATTTGTCCGGCGGGTTCAGGATGAAGGCATAAAATTTATCGGCC
>JACMMN010000309.1 GCA_014379075.1 Pyrinomonadaceae bacterium
ATGGTACCGGTGATCAAATGGGCGCAAAACGACGTAACCACAGTCAATAAGAACGCGCTGATGCCGATACCAATGCCGGCTGTGGTGGAAGAGATCGTTCCGTTCAACTTTAGAAAATTAAGCACGATCAAAGCGATGGTGATGGCGATCATCGGCAAATGAAAAAATGCTGAAAGCATTACAAACTTCGGCATGTGCTCCGTGTAGATCATTGCCGCCCGGCGAAGCAGGCCGAAAATTCCTTCGGACCGCGAACGAAGCGAGCTTGCAAAAGCTTCAGCCGTTTGCGGCCGATCCTCCGGATATTTGGCCATTGCCGAACCGATGACCCGCTTCAACTTCCTTCGCACATTTTTGGCAGCAAGCGGCGGCGGAGCAACCTCTTTATGAGATTCCATCACATGAGTAAAATCGCCGCTGAACGGAGTTTTGCCCGACAGCATTTGATAGGCGATAACGCCTAAACTGTAGACGTCGGAACGCTGATCCAATTTATCGCCGCGGCATTGCTCCGGCGACATGTAAAGCGGCGTCCCGAGAACGGCTCCGACACGCGTAAGGTCGCTTCCCGTTCCCGTTTGCGTGTACAAACCGCGTGCAAGCGAGTGTTCGCCTGCATTTCCCGATGTCTCGTCGTTCAGTTCACTGGAGAGGATCTTCGTTCCTATCGTTTCCTGATTCGCGGGGCCGGCGGTTTCCGGCGGGAAAAGTGAGGTCGAAGTTTCGCTACTGATTTCCGGCTGTAAAATTAGAGTTCCAAGCTCGGGAACAGCGGTATCGTTACCCGCGGCTGCCTGAGCCGTCATCGTATGTGAAATACTTTCATGAACTGTCAGATCCTGCGAAAGTTCCGCCAGCGTCGCCTTGCCGGATGAAACCAAAGTGGGTGTCGCCGGAACAAAAGTCTCAATGTCGCCGATCGCGGAAGCAACATGCTCTTCCAGTTTGGCGATGCCGAAATCCAAAACTTTTACGGTGTAACCGCCGCGTTGATTCGGTTCCAGCCAGATGTTGTCGGGTTTGAGGTCGCGGTGGATGATTCCCTGCTCGTGAGCTTCGTGAACCGCCGAACATACCTGATCGAGAATATCCAGCGTCCATCCGACGGGCAGATTTTTTTCTTCTTCAAGTATCTCGCCTAGCGTGCAGCCGTCGAGATATTCCATCACCAAATAGGCAACTTGGCCGTCGGTCGTATTCGAAAATCCGAAATCGGTCACATCGACGACATTCGGATGCCGCAGACGTCCAGCGGCCCGAGCCTCGCGGCGAAAACGCTCGACAAATTCCGGCCTTTTCATGAATTGCGGCGCGATGATCTTGACCGCGACCGGGCGCTCCGTACCCAGATGGGTGGCCAGATAAACCGTTCCCATTCCGCCGCGTCCCAACTCGCGTTCGATCTTATATTTTTCGTCAAGCGTCTGCCCGACAACATCCGCAAAATTCATAACGCCATTCCGCAAACTATATCCGTTTCATGGACAATGATGCAAGTGTTACGAACGAGCCGCAGGTATGGTTCAGAAAGATGAATGTGACAACAGAAGGCAGAAGTTAGGAATGAGAAGCGAAGTTGGATTTGCAATTCTAATTCTGACTTCTCACTTACTTTTCGAGTACGAAACTCTTCGGGACAAACTCCAAAGCTACCAACTCGCCGTTTGTCTTCGTTTTTTTGTCCGGAATTTCCTTATAGGTGATAATGACGGGGATTTCGACGGCCGTCATTCCGCAGCCGATCTGCAGGTTTTCGATGTCCTGCGTAAACGCTTTCATCGGAAGCGTTTGCGGCGTTGGGTTCGACAATTTCAATAGAGCAGCATCCGTCCTGAAAAAGAAAACCGCACCCTTATTGCTGCATTCGGATTTCTCGATGAATGCCATTTCCCGTTTTTCGCCCTCC
>JACMMN010000310.1 GCA_014379075.1 Pyrinomonadaceae bacterium
ATAAGCACTTCCTCTATATCCCGGACATATCTGTGAACGTCCTCGCGGTCGGGCGAAAGGCTGATGACCGGATATCCGACGATCTGCCCGATGCCGTGATAAGTAACCTTGCCGCCGCGATTCGTTTCAAAGACTTCCACCCCTAAATTTTTCAACAGCTCCGCCGTCGCCAGCATGCCGCCTTCCTTTGCCCGGCGTCCGATGGTGAATGTATGCGGGTGTTCGAGCAGTAAAAGATAGTCGATCTTACGCCGATCGATCACGTCTCTTTCCAGTCCCGCCTGCAGTTCCAGCCCGGCAGCGTAATCGACGCGCCCGAGACGGCGAACCTCTAACTCTCTTTTTTGCATCTTTTATATGATAAGATTTTTGTTAAGATTTGAACAGGTTTGGAAAAATATGAAAACAGTTAGATTTTTAATAATTTTTTTGATGTCCCTCGGGTTTTTCTCGGTTTCCGCCGAAGCACAGAAAAAAAAGCCCGCCAAAAAGCCGGTGCCGAAACCGGTTGTTACCACGACGGCCTCATTTGGCGATGTGAAAACAGCCAAAGAGAAAGTATCGAATCAAATCAAGAACATAACCACATTTGTTTCGAAGCTGCCGCCGTTCGTGCAGAGCATAGAGGCTATCGACCGGGAATCAAAAACGAGAAAACTTCAGCAGTCGAGCATCGATCTTAACAACAAGATGAAACGCGATCTGATACAGGCCATGAGAAATTTTCGTGCCGGATTGACGGCGTTGGAAACGGACTTTCGAACGAAGCCCGCGCTCAGAAAATATCTATTGAAGATCGAGGGAATCGCCGGCTATAGCGCTCAGTCGGAAGACCTTGCGATGGCTGGAAGATTTTCCGAAGCCGGCCAGCCTCTAACATCAGCTGCAGGTAAACTGACCGACACGCTGGCGGTAATGCCCTAAATCGGCAGAAAAAACTTTAGCGAGGGAGCATTCATCATTAAAGCTGCATGGTCTTTCCTGTTCATCTTGTTCTGTGGTTAAAAATCTACTGCAAAATTGGATGAACAAGAAGGAACTACCGCATTTCCAACTCCCAAATCATTTAGTATTGCAAAACTAAGGTTTTACCAGGTTGGCTGTCTTCTTTTCCTGCTCACACACCTCGATCTCTTTTTCGCTGACCGCAACTTTCTTCGGCTCAACGGAAAGCCCAAGCTTTGCCCGTATAAACATTTCAGCGTCGTCCTTTATCAATTCGCCGTTCACCACATTCGCTCTTTTGGATATCGTATCCCCGCTCTTTTCGATATTCGCCGGTTCGAGAAAAACGTACCACGGCGAGCCCCACTTACGCATATCGCCTGTCGCCTTGCGGTAATTGTAGTGAAGAGTTTTTTGCATATCCGTGCGGAGCAGCGATTCGTAAACGGCCGGAAATGTAAGTTTATTGTCCTTTAAATGGGACTTCATCGAATCAAGAGGATCATATTCTCCGATCGCTATAACGTCGAATCCATTGTCCTTATATTTATCGTAAAGTCCTTGCACGAATGCAAGATCGTGTTTCCAGTTCGGGCACCACGGGGCAAAATATACGACCATCACAAGCTTCTTTCCGGCGGTAAACTCGCGCAGGTTCGTGCTCGAATCCGAGCGGATATTCTCAAGTGTCCAGTCGTTGTAAGCGAATTCCTTCTCGACGATCGGCGACTGTTCGTTCTGGCCGAACAGGGCAGTAAAGCTGAGAGCTAAAAATACAAGTGCAAATAAAGTTTTCATAAATAAATCTCTGTATTTAAAGATATATATTCAGATGGCGTAAGACAAGGAAAATTATGCCTCTGAAATAATCGTATCGCTGCGTCGCGGCCGCGAAAATTTTCTTGTCCAGTAAACAAAATTCAAATATATTCCGGTCAATGCCGAAAGAGCCGCAAGTGCGGAAAAGATTATAAGAAACGTTACCTGCCAGCTTCCCGTAAAATAATAAAAATGAGCTTCGCGAAAGAAACGCGTTTTCAGGCTCGGCGGCGGGGAGATGCTTGCTATAGCCGTTTCCGCGTCGATAAAGATCGAATCCGCTCCCATTCCGCCGACCGATTGATACTGCGGCTTTCCGTCACGCATCAGCAGCGTCAGCGCCGTCGTAGGCAAAGTTTTCCCTGCAAGCTCATTTGCCTTCGTCATCGCATCGGACGGACTAACCTTTACTCTGCTTGAGTCGATCTTCTCGACGCTGCCGCCTTCCACCATATTCGGCAACGCGTAAAGAAATCCGCTGAGCGCCCAAGCCAAAACGGGAATCGAAACGATTAGGCCGAGCCAGAGATGCAGTTGATAAATGAATTTCTTCATTGTTAAATATCTAATCTCTTATTTCATATTGAAGTCATGCCATATAATTTTCGAGCACGAAAAAGGCACGTTGCTTCGTAGTCGAACGGCAACAAATAGAGTGTTATTTGGCAGATTGTCTGCTTCTAAGCTAAAGTTGATGCTTTTTCGGGAAAACGTTCCTGATTCTTCATCATAATCGTTTACTGTTCCGCCTCTCGGCTTCAAGCGGTACCAA
>JACMMN010000311.1 GCA_014379075.1 Pyrinomonadaceae bacterium
CTAAGCGGCGAGCGGCCGTTTAAGATCATCGGCCGTCTGCCGGATGAGGCGGCGCAAATCATTTTGACGCAAGAGCCGCTAAAGCCAAGTTCGGTGGCTAGCGAGCGGCGGCGGACTGTCAATAATGAAACCAACGGCGGCCAGAAATTACGGACGAAAGGTGAACGAGATCTGACATCCGTGAGCAATAACTCACAATCCCTAAAAGGCGACTTAGATAACATTATTCTGAAAGCCCTGCGAAAAGAACCGGAACGGCGCTATGCTTCGGTCCAGGAATTCTCTGAAGATATTCGCCGTCACCTTGCCGGATTGCCTGTCACCGCCACCGCTGATTCAACGGGATATCGCCTGAAAAAATTTGTCCGGCGGCACCGGGCGGGTGTTTTCGCCGGCGGTTTAATTGCCTTAAGTTTATTGGCCGCTACCGCAGTCACGAGCTGGCAGGCAATAGTTGCAAAACGCGAACGCGACCGCGCAGAGCAGCGTTTTAATCAGGTTCGCAAAATCGCAAACACTATTCTCTTTGACTACCACGAACGCATCAAGGAAATGCCGGGAGCAACCGGAGTGCGTGAAAAAATGGTGGCCGATTCGCTGGAATATCTTGATAACCTTGCAAATGAAAGCGATTATTCCGCCGACCTGCAGCGTGAATTGACCGCGGCCTATAAGAAGATTGGCGGCATTCAGGGAGATTTGTCCGGTGGGGGAAATCTTGGCAAGACTCAGGCGGCGCTCGAAAGTTTTCAGAAAGCTCTGGCTATACAGGAAACTCTTGTCGCCGCATATCCGGAAAACACCGAAGATCGCCGGATGCTCGCCAGCCTTTTGATCGACGTGGCACAACAGTACGAAAACACCGGCGATCTGCAAAGCGAAGAAAGCTATGCGCGAAAAGCGATCGATATTTTCCGAAATGTTGCCGATGAACTTCCGAATGAGACAAAACCCAGGTCGGACATGGCTCGGGCACTTTGGACACTGGCCTCCGCAGTTCGCGCAAAAGGCGATTTGGATGGTGCCGTGACCTCGTATCGCCAAGCCGCCGACATCTACGAAAGCCTTGCCGAACAGAAACCCGAAGAGCGCAAATTTATTCGCAACGCCGCGCTCACATACAAAAACATAGGGGGAGTCCTCGAACTAAAAAAGGATTATTTATCCGCCATGGAACTTTATCAAAAGGCCCTGCCGATAGATGTAAAAAACGCCGCCGATGAACCGGATAACACCACTTCGCAGATGGATTTGTCCTTTACGCTCGGTTCACTTGCGGCTGCCTTGTTGAATTTGGGCGATTACAATGCCGCTCTCGAAAATGCCCGGAAGAAACTGGCGATCCAGTTGAAAGTCGCGGATGCTGATGCAAAAAATGCATTTGCGCAGGCTTCGCTCGCTCGGACGTACCGGCAATTCGGTACTATTTTTACAAAACTCGAAAGACATGACGAAGCATCAACCAATTTTCAAAAATCGATAACGATCATGGAGACCTTACTGGCTGCGGACCCAAATAGCGTAAAACGAAAGATCGATCTGGCGGAAAGCTACTCGATTTTTGGAGATTTTTTGTCGGATTGGCCCCGCAATGCGGTTTCCAACATCGCAAAACTTACGCGGCTTCGCGAAGCGCAAATTTTTCAAAAACGGTGCACGGATATTCTGGATGGGTTGAGCTCTCAGAATACCCTGGATAAACGAGGCGAAGAGATTCTCGTCAGCACTCTAAAAAACTGGCAAAAAACCGGCGATGAAATAGCGAAACTCTCCGTTAAATGAAAAATCACGGCAGCCGGCGTTACGTTACTTACCGCGTTTTGCGCTAAGGCGTTTCGATTTGCTTTTCGAGGTTTGCTGATAGCTGGAGACGCGTTTGGACAGGGTATTGCGGTGAATTCCCAGGGCATTCGCGGTTTTAGATATGTGGTCGGAGTGGCGTTCGAGGGCCCGCTGGATATAAAGCTTTTCGAATTCCGTTATCGCTTCGTCGAGCAGGATTTGCCCGTCGAGCATTTCGTTGATCAAGGTTTCCATCTGATCGCGCAATAACTTATCCTCCGGGCAGTGAAAGCTAATTCTTCGGCAATTCCGTGCCGGTCAAGATTCTGTAAGCCTGTAAATATCTTTCCGTCGTAGCATCGGCGACTTCTTTCGGCAGTGCCGGTGCGGGCGGCTGTTTGTCCCAATCCAAAGTTTCGAGGTATTCGCGGACGAACTGTTTGTCGAACGAATCCTGGGCCCTGCCGGCTTCATAGCTCCCAGCCGCCCAGAACCTGGACGAATCCGGCGTCAGTACTTCATCGATCAGTAATATGCTGCCGTGTTCGTCGACGCCAAATTCAAACTTCGTGTCGGCAATTATAATGCCGCGGCCGATAGCGTAATCCGTGGCTTCCTTGTAGATCCTAAGCGTCAATGAGCTAAGCTTTGCCGCCGTTTCAGCCCCTACAATATTTACGAACTCCGGCATGGATATATTTTCGTCATGTCCGGATGTCGCCTTGGTCGCAGGAGTGAAGATCGGCTCCGGCAGTTTGTCGCATTGTCTTAAACCGGCTGGGAGGTCATGCCCGCAAACCGCACCGGTGGCCTGATAATCCTTCCAACCGGAGCCTTCGAGGTATCCGCGAACAACGCATTCGACCGGAAAGACTTTTGTCTTTTTCACCAAAACCGAACGCCCGCGCAGGTCTTCATGCCGCTGCACCATTTCGGGCATCAGGCCGAAATCCGCTGTTATCAAATGATGGCCTGTAATATCCCCAAGCCTGTCGAACCAAAAAGTCGATAAAGCTGTAAGCACCGAACCTTTTTTTTCTATTGGAGTAGGTAATATGCAGTCAAAAGCCGATATCCGGTCGGTAGCGACCAGTAAGAGCCGATCGTTGCCGATTGCATAAACGTCCCGGACCTTGCCCCGGTGAACAAGCATTAAATCGCTGAATGATGTTTCGGAAACTGTAGAGGTGGCAATCATGATCTGTCTGGAAATCTAAGGTTCGATAACTTTATTATGAAATCGGCATTTGGTAAAGCGCAGGTAAAAAAGAAAGTGAAAGTTGCTGGAATTTTGAAAGCGTTAAAACTGCATAAACATAGTTGAAAATTTAATATGACTTTTATATGTAAATTGTTTATAATGTCGGGTGGTAGTTTGCTCAGCAAAATGCGCTTGCCAGAGTTGTCTTCCATACTTAACTTCCTTCCTGCAAATCACCCAAGATCTTCGGATTTAGCATATGTCTAGAATTTTAAAAAAGAACAGCGGATTACTTAGTTTTGTATCCCTTTTGGCTTTCTCTCCCTCCAATACTTTCGGGCAGGCATCTACGCAAACCGCGACCGGCGTCGATTCGTGGGTATATCTCCTGTTAGGCGGTGCCGGGCTCGCGATCATTGGAGCCGGAGCCTATTGGTTCAAAAATAAGACAACGCGGGAGACGAAATTGCCTAGTAAAAGTGGCGATGCTGATATCGGGACATACAGCAAGTCCAAGATCGATTCACCGCTGGCAAAAGACGACCTGCGAAGATCCAAGGTTAGGCCCGCCCGTCCGAAAAAACTTTCAGAGGCCTATCAGCATAGCAGTCCTGCGAAAAGCCCGGATTTAAGCGTCAATGAATCGGCGTTAAAAAATCTTGTCCAGAACCCTGCGTTTGCCAGATTTCCGGTCAGCACTTTTTTGGTTATCAAGAATGCCGATCATTTCGAGCCTCTTCCGTTCTCTCACGATCCAGGATTGTTGACCGCTATCGAAGAAACGCAGGAAGATTTTGAAGACGATGCCGAGATCAGGGACCTTTCCCTCAGAATACTTGCAGGAACCAAGGCTTCCAACTCGGCCGAGGCATTGTCGCAGATCGCCCTTTACGATTTCTCGGCCGCTCTTCGCTCGAAAGCCGTTTCGACTCTCGCGGAGTTCGATCACGAATCCGTTTTTGAAACGATCGTTTTGGCATGTGCCGATCCCACGCGAGAAGTTCGAGCTGCCGCGGCCCGCGGGCTATTCCGTCTGAGTTTCGACCGGGCGGATGCATGGACTCGCATCGCAGAATCGAAAGACGAATCCGGCATGCGCCAGCTTGCCCGGGCGGCGATCGAAGCCGGCCTCGCCGAACGCTCACTTGAAAGGCTTATACACCTCGACGACAACGTCGCGTACGAGGCGTTTGCCCTGATCGCCCTGCTTATCAAAGCCCGCGAAACCGAACTGCTATTTGCCGCTCTGGCCGAACACAAAGACGACAATGTAAAACTTGCCATCCTGCATGTTATCGAGGTAGCCGGCGAACCCAGCACCGTCGAACGGCTGGAGGATCTGGCCGGTCAAAATTTACTGTCACCTCAAATCTCGGAAAGAGTGCGGAAAGTGCTTGAGAGCTTTGCGGGATTGGCGGTTTGATTTACGGAGAGATCTGGTGAACAACGGAGAATTCGGTCCGGATATTCGTGTGGTCGTTGGCAAACCCGCGCCCGATTTCGTTTTGACGACCGAAAATCGTGAAAAATGGAGCTTGGCCGATCAGATCGGCAATGTCACGGTCTTATTGTTTTATCCCAAGGATGAAACACTGGTCTGCACTAAACAGATGTGTTCTCTCCGCGATAATTGGGAAACGTATCTGGAAACAAAGGCGGCAATAGTAGGCATTTCTCCAGGCTCGCCCGATGAGCACAAAAGTTTTTCCACCCGCCACAATCTTCCTCTAAGCCTTCTAGTCGATGAGAACCGGGCGATCACAAATATTTTCGGCAAACATTGGCTCTATCCGATAAATTTTACGCGTGCCGTCGTGGTGATCGATGCAAAGGGCATAGTTCGCAGCCGCGAAGTCATGCTCCGGGCATTCCGGCCAAAAGACACCGAAGTAATAACATCCATATACGCCGCCCGTGGTGACGCTTTGGCGGACAAGTATAAAGAACTTAGAGATAGAATTCACGATTCCCGGATCGACTAGATGAGCTCCCTTTTTTATTGAGACAAATTGTCCTATGATTAAGCTATGCAATTTCGTCTCATGTCTGAAAATACGCCGAAGGGCGACCAGCCGGCGGCTATCGAACAGCTCGTCACAAATCTGAACGAAGGCGTTAAGGATCAGGTTTTGCTCGGCATCACGGGTAGCGGGAAAACTTTTACGATCGCCAATGTGATTCAGCAAACCCAGCTTCCGACGCTCGTGCTTGCTCATAACAAGACGCTGGCGGCACAGCTTTACCAGGAATTCAAAACCTTTTTCCCTGAAAACTCGGTCGAATATTTCGTCTCTTATTACGATTATTACCAGCCTGAAGCCTACGTTCCCGCCGCCGACCTTTATATAGAAAAAGAAGCGACGATCAATGAAGAGATCGACCGGCTGCGCCTTTCTGCTACACGTGCGCTTTTTGAGCGTCGGGATGTGATCGTAGTGGCGTCGGTTTCGTGCATTTACGGCCTCGGCGATCCGGACGCTTATTTCGGAATGCTGATCTTTATCGAGCCCGGAATGAAGATAAAGCGCGAGGAGTTTCTGATGAAGCTTGTCGAGCTGCAATACGAACGCGTAAATATCGATTTTGACCGCGGCGTTTTCCGGGTTCGCGGCGATGTCGTCGAGCTTTACCCGAGTTATCAGGACCAGGCGTACCGGATCGAATTCTTCGGCGATGAGATCGACGCGATCTATACAATCGATCCGCTGCTCGGCGAGGTCATCAAAAAACACGAATCGCGGGTGCCGATCTACCCGAAAACACACTATGTGATGACCAAACCGATGATCAAACGGGCGATCCAGACGATCAAGGAAGAACTGACGCAGCACGAAGAATTTCTGGTGGGCGAAGGCAAAATTGTAGAGGCCCAGCGGCTGCATCAGCGGACGATGTACGATCTGGAAATGATAAAGGAGATGGGTTTCTGCCGCGGTATCGAGAACTATTCGCGGCATTTGACCGGCAAACCGCCGGGAGCGCCGCCACCGACTTTGCTTGATTATTTGCCTAAGGATTCGCTGATGGTGATCGACGAATCGCATCAGTCGATACCGCAATTGGGGGCGATGTTCAAAGGCGATCAGTCGCGAAAGGGAACGCTCGTCGAATACGGTTTCCGCCTGCCGAGTGCTAAGGACAACCGGCCGCTGAACTTTCAGGAATTCGAGGAACGCATCGACCAGACACTATATGTTTCCGCAACTCCCGGCCCATACGAGCTGAATAAAACCGGCGGCGAGGTGATCGAACAGGTGATTCGCCCCACCGGGTTGCTCGATCCGATCGTCGAGGTTCGGCCGGTCAAAGGGCAGATCGACGACTTGTTGGAAGAATGTAGAGTGCGGGCCGAACGCAACGAACGCGTACTTGTGACGACGCTGACGAAGCGAATGTCCGAGAATCTGAGCGAATATTTCTCGGAGGTCGGCGTCAAAGTTCGTTATCTGCACAGCGATATTCACACGCTTGAACGAATAAGAATTTTGCGTGACCTGCGGCGCGGCGAATATGATGTTTTGGTCGGCATCAACCTGCTCCGCGAAGGCCTCGATCTGCCGGAGGTTTCGCTGGTCGCGATTCTCGATGCCGACAAGGAAGGCTTTCTGCGTTCCGAGCGTTCGCTGATCCAGACGATGGGCAGGGCCGCGAGAAATTCGGGCGGAAAGGCGATTTTATACGCTGATAAGATCACCAAATCGATGGAATACGCCATCAGCGAAACGGAACGCCGCCGTGCAATTCAGGAAGAATACAACGAAGAACACGGCATTACTCCGACGACTATCGTCAAATCCATCGATGCGACTTTGGTGACCGCGTACGAGGCGGATTATTTCAAGATTCCGCTCGATCTCGATTCGTTCGAGGAATATTCGCCGAAACAGTTAAAGGAAACGATCAACCAAATGGAAGCCGACATGCGTCATGCCGCCAAGGAAATGAAATTCGAACAAGCCGCGGAGCTTCGAGACCGCTTGAAATATTTGCGGGAAAGGGAATTGATCGTGCGCTAGAAAAGCCTTCCACTCCTGCATTTTATTAGGAATAGAGCCGGATGGAATTTCTGCTTGACAACTATTTCATTTGTAACTATACTGGTTACAGTTATGGCGGCAAACAGTCAATTTTCAATGGCGGTACATGTTTTGACGATGCTCGCGTCATCCGGTGAAGAGAAAATGAAATCGGATTGCGTTGCGGCGAGTGTCAATACTAATCCGGTCGTGATACGCCGTCTGTTGGGACAGCTGAACCAGGCGAATCTCGTTATCTCTCAGACAGGAGCTGCCGGAGGGACGCGGCTTGCCAAATGTCCGAAGGAAATAAATCTGGGCGATATCTATAAAGCGGTCGAGTGCGGCGAGGTTTTCGCTCTTCACGCAAAATCACCAAATCAGGATTGTCCGATAGGAAAAAATATCGAAGCCGTGCTATGCAATCTCCAGAAAGAGATCGACAACACGGTCGGCGAAAAGTTATCGCAATACACGCTGCAAAGCGTGATTGAGATGGTCGAGCGAGGGGAAGTTTAATTTTTTTTGCTTCTATTTGTAGCAAAAGAAGTTACAAAATAGTTACAAGGATAATGCGGGTGGGAAAGCGGCCGCTCAGCAACACGGAGGGGAAATGACAACATATTTAGCACTTTGGGCGCCGCGTTTTCTGGACGCATTCAGGATGGTGGCTAGGCTTTTGGGTTTGTAACGAAGAATTTGGAGCGAAAATGAAAGAATACTTGGAAAAGGCACTAACATATGAAGGTTATATCAAATTGATCGACGATCTTTTGCTTGATGGGAAGACCACCGGGCCTAATCAATCGGAGGCGACGTTCGGTTACGGCAAATTAAACCGGAGACGCATGCATCGTTTAGAAAAAACGACCGAGTTGAACGACACACTTAAAACGGCGGCCAGGCAGTTTGATCGCAGAATGATCTGGCTGGTTATAACCGAAGGCTGGTGCGGAGATGCGGCGCAAAATGTTCCGGTGATCGAGAAAATTGCCGCTGAAAGTATTAATATTGAAACACGTTATATTCTGCGTGATGAAAATCACGAGTTGATCGACCGGTATCTAACCGAAAGCGGCCGTTCGATCCCGAAATTGTTGGCTCTCGATGCGGAAACCCTAGAAGTTGTGGGGACATGGGGATCTCGTCCGGCACCGGCACAGCAGCTTTATCGCGAATTGAAGAAACGGGGTTTGGAAAAGCCTCTGATCATGGAGAACCTGCAGCGTTGGTATAACGCGGATAGCAGTAGGACAATTCAGGCCGAATTTGGAACCTTGTTGGCGAGATGGGGCGAAAAGGCAGAAATGGCTTCGGCGGTTTAAACGATATGTGAAAATTATGCCAGAGAGTAAATGTTCGGCAACCACTTACATGCTGGAGGCCTATGGGAATGATTCTATCCTGTCTTCGAATCATTTCTGCCTTCAGCATGTTCTAATCTATCCGGTTTTTTAATATAGGACGAGAATGAAAGCCTACGAACTTCAACAATTCGGTATCGATAATCTAACTTTGGTTGAGAAAGAGATTCCGCAGCCAGGATTCAACGAGGTCCTCATCAAATTTCACGCCTTTTCGCTCAATTACCGCGATTTGATGCTCGTGGACGGACGTTATAATCCTCGGGCAAAATTTCCGGTAATTCCTTTTTCGGACGGGGCGGGCGAAGTCGCGGCGATCGGCGAGGGTGTTTCCAAGTGGAAGGTCGGCGACCGCGTTTGCCCAATATTTATGCAGGCCTGGGGCGAGGGCGGCCTGACTTCGGAAAAGTCGAAAACGGCACTTGGAGGCGGTGGTGACTGGGACGGCGTATTACGCGAGTTCGGCACTTTTAACGAACAAGGATTGGTAAAAGTTCCCGAACATCTTTCTTTTGAGGAAGCGGCGACGCTGCCGTGCGCGGCGGTTACGGCGTGGAACGCTCTTGCGGTTTCCGGCCGGGTGAAGGCCGGCGATACGGTCCTGACACAGGGCACCGGCGGAGTGTCGATCTTTGCGATCCAGTTTGCCAAGCTTTTTGGAGCCAGGATTATAGCCACGTCGAGCAGCCATGAAAAATTAGATAAGGCGAGAGAACTCGGCGCCCGGGAAACCGTCAATTACAAGGCTCGCGAAGATTGGGACAAAGCTGTTCTGGAACTGACCGGTAAGCGCGGCGTCGATCATGTTGTCGAAGTCGGCGGCACCGGAACGATGGCAAGATCCGTAAACGCGGTCCGGGCGGGCGGGCATATCGCGGTGATCGGCGTTCTGACTACGAGCGGCGATTTTAATCCGATCTCTTTATTGATGAAAGCCGTTAAAATGCAGGGCATTTTTGTAGGTTCCCGTGCAATGTTTGAGGATATGAACAAAGCGGTCGAAGTGAACAAACTGAAACCTGTAATCGATAAAGTTTTTGCGTTCGGCGAAGTTCGTGAGGCTTTAAAATATATGGAAAGCGGATCGCATTTCGGAAAGATCGTTGTCAGGATCGGAGATTAATATGAACCTAAAACTAGTAGGAAAAACTGCCCTCATTACGGGTTCCACGGCTGGCATCGGTTTGGCAATAGCGGAATCGCTGGTCGGTGAAGGGGCAACCGTTGTACTCAACGGAAGGACGAGGGAAAGGGTAGAAGGAGCGGTCCAGATGGTGAAGTCCGGTGTGGAAAACGCCAGAGTTTCCGGAGTTGTGGCCGACCTTGCGACGCCGGAAGGAGCGCAAAAAGTCATCGAAGGCATCCCCGAAGTCGATATTCTGGTCAACAACGTTGGGGCATATAATTTGAAACCGTTCGACGATATAAGCGATGACGAATGGCTCGAGCTTTTTAATCTCAACGTGATGAGCGGCGTTCGGCTGAGCCGTCACTACCTGCCAAAAATGCGCGCCAAGAATTGGGGCCGGATCGTTTTTATTTCGAGCGAATCGGGTGTGAATATTCCGGTCGAAATGGTTCACTACGGAATGACCAAATCGGCGCAGCTTGCGATCAGCCGGGGCATGGCTGAAACAACTGCCGGTACGAATGTAACGGTAAATTCCGTGCTTCCCGGCCCGACGGCGAGCGAGGCTCTTTCGCGTTTTCTCGAAGATTCCGCCGCCGGGCAGAAGCTAAGCAAGGAAGAGCTCGAAAAGCAGTTTTTTGAAACGGCGCGGCCGTCGTCTTTGCTGAAACGTTTCAGCGATACGAAAGAGATCGGCGATTTCGTTGCCTTTGTCTGCAGCCCGCTTGCGTCGTCTATCAACGGTGCCGCCCTTCGCGTTGACGGCGGTGTGGTCAAATCGATGATCTGAAGAGAATCGATTACACATAATGACTATGGAAAAAAGAAAATTCGGTAAAACAGACATGGAGTTCTCCGTCCTCGGATTCGGCGGTGCGGAGATCGGCTATAACCCTAACCAGACGCAGGAAGATGTCAACGATCTTCTCAACTCGGCGCTCGACGCGGGGCTGAATGTGATCGATACGGCAGCCGCTTATAAAACGTCCGAGAAGTTGATCGGCGAAGCTGTAGGCAAGAGACGCAGTGACTATTATCTTTTGACGAAGTGTGGAGCGCTCGACGCATTTACCCGTTTCGATTGGACGAAGAAAGGGATACTCGAAACGATCGAAACAAGCCTGCGAAATTTAAGGACCGATCATCTGGACCTTGCTCAGCTTCATAGCTGCGACAGCGAGACGCTCAATCGTGGTGAAGCTATCGAAGCACTACAGCGTGCTCAAGAAAAGGGCTACACGCGATACATCGGTTATTCAGGCGACAACGAGGACGCCAGGACAGCGATCGAATTGGACGTGTTCGATTCGCTGCAAACATCGCTATCAATTGCCGACCAAAGTTCTATAAGCGGCAATATTCCGTTCGCGGCCGGGAAAAGTTTGGGAATCATCGCTAAACGCCCGATCGCAAACGCGGTATGGCGTAGCAAGGAGAAGCCGGCAGATTCATATCACTACGAATATTGGGACCGCATTCAAAAATTGAAGTTCGATTTTTTGAATGATCCGCTGGAAGAATCGATCCCGGCCGCGCTTCGGTTCACCCTGTCTGTTCCCGGTGTTACGACCGCTATCGTCGGCACCACAAAACCTGATCGATGGCAGCAAAACGCCGATCATGTGCGGCAGGGACCGCTGAGCAAAGAAGAGTTCGACGCGATTCGAGAGCGATGGGCCGAGATAGCGGGTGAAGACTGGATGGGAGAGGTATAAATTTATGAAGGCTGTAAGAATTCACGAATTTGGCGGAACTGAAAATCTGCGGATAGATGAAATGGATAAACCGGTTCCGGGGCCTGATGACGTTTTGATAAAGGTTGCCGCGTCGGGAATCAATTTCGCCGACACGATGCTGCGCCAAAACAAGTATTTATTTACTCCGACACTGCCGTTTATCCTTGGATTCGAGGTTGCCGGAACAATTGAAGCTGCCGGGGCGAACGTGCGCAATTTGCAGATCGGAAGCCGCGTCTTGGCGACGATCCGCGGCGGCGGTTATGCGGAATACGCAGTCGCCAACGCTCAAACGGTGGTACCGATACCCGATGGCCTTGATTTCGGACCGGCGACTGCGTTGCTGGTGCAGGGACTTACAGCCATCGGATTGCTCGTCGATCTCCGGCCCGGCATGACGATCCTGATCCACGCGGCGGCCGGCGGCGTCGGAATGCTGCTGGTTCAGATCGCTAAACTGCGTGGGGCGAAAGTGATAGGCACGGCGTCGAACGAAGAAAAGCTCCAGAAAGTTGCGTCGCTTGGGGCTGATCACGCTATCAATTACACAGAAGCCGACTGGACGGATCAAATATTGGAGGTGACCGGTAATAAAGGGGCCGACATGATCATCGAAATGGTTGGGGGCGAGATCGGCCGCTCAAACTTTAAGGTGCTCGCGATAGGAGGCACGATGCATGTTTACGGCGCGGCGAGCGGCGAGGATTTTCAGATCTCGGCGTTAAGTCTTTTAGGCAGGGCACAGACGGTGAAAGGCTACAATCTCAATCTTGAAACGCCTGCAAATATGTATAAATTCACCGGGGAATTAATGAAGCTGGTCGCCGAGAAAAGCCTTAAGATCGAAGTGACGGAATTTCCGCTTGAGCAGGCCGCCCAGGCACATGAGGCCCTCGAAGGCAGAAAGACTACCGGTAAAGTAATATTGACTCCGGGCATTAAGCAGTAAAAATGTACAAACTTTCAGGCATTCCATTTTCGGTTTTGGACCTATCACCTATCGTTGAAGGCGGGACGGCGGCGGACGCCTTTAGAAACACTCTCGATCTTGCACGCACGGCCGAGAGGCTGGGTTATAACCGGTTCTGGGTAGCCGAACACCATAATATGCCTGGCATCGCGAGTGCCGCGACGTCTGTTGTCATCGGCCACGTCGCGGGCGGAACATCGAAGATCCGCGTCGGAGCAGGCGGGATTATGCTGCCGAATCACGCTCCGCTTGTTATTGCGGAACAGTTCGGAACGCTGGAAACATTATTTCCGGGGCGCATCGATCTGGGACTTGGCCGTGCACCTGGAAGCGACCGAGCGACCGCACACGCCCTGCGAAGGACTTTATTAAAAGACGGTGATGATTTTCCGGAATTATTGACCGAACTAAAGTACTTTTTCGGGAATCCGGTCACAGGCCAAAAAGTGCAGGCCGTTCCCGGCGGCGGGCTGAATATACCGATCTGGCTTCTGGGTTCGAGCGGATTCAGCGCGCAGCTTGCCGGCCAATTGGGAATGCCGTTCAGTTTTGCAGCCCATTT
Source organism: Pyrinomonadaceae bacterium (assembly GCA_014379075.1). Classification (GTDB taxonomy): domain Bacteria; phylum Acidobacteriota; class Blastocatellia; order Pyrinomonadales; family Pyrinomonadaceae; genus OLB17. The sequence goes on from JACMMN010000311.1 coordinate 12,761, forward strand.
CTCGCCGGAGTACACGCTGCCGGCACTAGAACTTTACCGGAGCAATTTTCGGCCGTCCAAAGAACTTGAAAGACCGTATGCGATGGTTGCCCTGAACGTATTTGCCGCCGAAACGAATGAAGAGGCGCAGCGGCTTGCGACATCGCAGCATCAGTCGTTTCTTAATTTGATCCGTGGTGTCCCGGGCAAGATCCAGCCCCCGGTCGATGATATGGATTCTATCTGGACCCCTCAGGAAAAGGCGATGGTCGATGCCCGCCTCGGCGGTTCGATTGTCGGTGACCGGGCGACGGTAAAGATTGGCCTGGACAAAATAATCGAACAAACACAGGCCGACGAGTTGATGATCAACGGCATCTTTTACGATCACGCAGATCGACTTCGATCTTATGGGATAATTTCGGATCTTTGGAAGGAGAAGGCCGCGATATCGACGGTTTGAGAAATGAGTGCTTTTGGCAGTATTTTAATGGAAAAATATCTAGAACGAACTGATTTTTTGGATTTCGATGCTAAATCCGTTCGCGAGTTTGCGGACTTGCACACGGTCGATTCCCGAAATGATACCGAGAAAGCGGTAAAGCTTTATTATGCCGTCCGCGATGGCTTTCAATACGATCCTTATGTGCTAGATCTTCGAAGGGAAGGCTTGCGGGCGAGTACGCTGCTGACAAAGACACGCGGCTACTGCGTTGAAAAGGCGGTACTGCTTGCCGCGTGCGTTCGTGCGGTTGGGATTCCCAGCCGGCTCAGTTTTTATATTGTCCGCAATCATATCGCGACCAACCGCCTTGAGAAAATTCTGGAAAAGAATTATCTCGTTTTTCACGGAGCGGCTGAGATCTATCTGAACGGAAAATGGCTGAAAACTACGCCGGCGTTCGATAAGAGGCTTTGTGACTTTTTGGGCGTCGAGCCGATCGAGTTCGATGGCACGGCGGATTCAATTTTCCAGGAATTCGATAAATCCGGCAAAGTGTTTATGGAATATCTGCACGAATACGGCGATTTTGATGATCTGCCTTACGAGAAGTATCTTGACGAATTGAAAAGTCATTATCCGCATATTTTTGAGAACGGCAAATATACGAAAGACGAATTAGTTTATGATTTCAGAAGATAGGATTCAGTTCTGATGTGCAAAAGCTGGAATAAGGAGAAACAGATATGGCTAAAAGAAGTGCGAAGGCAAATTGGGAAGGCGGGTTAAAGGACGGCAAAGGTTCAATGGCTCTCGGAAGCGGAGCTTTTGAAGGCTCATTTTCTTTCAACACTCGAATGGGCGACGAGCCGGGAACTAACCCGGAAGAACTGCTCGGAGCCGCCCTTGCGGGGTGTTTTACAATGGCTTTATCCGCGACACTCGAAAAAGAAGGTCATGCCGTAAAGCGGATCGACACGGACGCCAAAGTTGAATTCGGAAAGGACGATGCGGGTTTTGCGATCAAGTTTATCGATCTGGAAACCACTGCCGATGTCGACGGGCTAGATGATGCCGAATTCCAGCGTATTGCCGCCGATGTTAAAAAGACCTGTCCGGTCAGTAAGGCTCTTTCAGCCGTTCCGATCAATTTAACGGCGAAGTTGGCAAACGCATAGACGGGCGTTAATATGGAATTAATAATTCGCGAAAGTTTGCATACAGCGTTTTCGCGAAAGCAATAATCTAAGCTTATATAGGAGATAACATGGCAAACTTTGCTAAAGAAGTAACGGACACAGATTTTGAAAGGGACGTTTTGGGTTCGGAGCACCCGGTATTGGTCGATTTTTGGGCGGAGTGGTGCGGGCCCTGCCGGATGATAGCTCCGTCGGTAGAAGCGGTCGCCGAGGAATACAGCGGCAAAGCGAGTTTCTTCAAAATGAACGTCGATGAAAATCAAAACGTTCCGCAGCGTTTCGGTATTCGCGGAATTCCTACGCTGATCCTGTTTAAGGGCGGGCAGGAACAGGAACGTATCGTAGGCGCCGTTTCGCGTGATGCGATCGCGAAGGTCGTTGCTAAGTACGTCGAACCGGCTGTCGTTTAGTGTATTTTATCAAAACTCGAAATGCTTTCGTTAAGATGAAATTCTTGTAGCGAAAGCATTTTTTTCTTGTTCCGGAAGCCGGTTCTTTATAAAATCTGGATGATCGGTGAGACTATGAAATTCAAGCAATTCTATCTTGGCTGCCTGTCACACGCTTCTTATTATATCGGTTCGGAAAGCGAAGGTGCGGTCATCGACCCGCAGCGGGACGTTCAGCAATATATCGACGAAGCCGCGGCCAATGGTCAACATATCAAATACGTCATAGAAACACATTCGCATGCAGATTTTGTCAGCGGCCATATCGAACTTGCGGAAAAAACGGGCGCCGCAATCATCTACGGGCGAAGGGCAAACACTGAGTTCCCAACACTTAAAGTCAAAAACGGCGATGAGCTTTCTCTCGGGAACATTGTCCTGCAATTTCTCGAAACTCCGGGCCACACGCCTGAAAGCATCTGTGTCATTGCCCAAAATACTGAAAACGGGGAAGCGTTAAAGTTGTTTACGGGCGACACGCTCTTTATCGGCGATGTCGGGCGGCCCGATCTGATAGGCTCCGCTGGCTTTACCGCGGAGGATATGGGATCGATGCTTTACGACAGCCTTCACTCTAAGATCATGCCGCTGCCTGACGACACGGAAGTTTATCCGGCGCACGGAGCGGGATCGCTTTGTGGTAAATCGCTTTCCAATGAGACGTGGTCGACGCTTGGAAATCAAAAGCAGTTCAATTACGCTCTAAAACCAATGTCGAAAAGTGAGTTCGTCGAATTAGTGACAGACGGCCAAACTGAGGTCCCGTCGTATTTTCCGAAAAGTGCTGCAAAAAATCTGCAGGGAGCATTGTCTCTCGACGATCTGCCCAAGCCCAGCCTGTTGTCGTCCGAACAAATAGAGAGTTTCGACGGTATCGTTTTGGACATTCGAACCAGTGACGAATTTGGCCGCGGCCATATATTAAATGCAATTAACATCGGACTTGGCGGGAAATTCGCTTCGTGGGCAGGAACATTTATCCCGATCGGTACGCCGCTCGCCCTTGCCGCGAATACTGATGAAGAGATCGACGAGGGATTTATGAGGCTGGCACGTATCGGTTTCGAATCGGTGGAAAGATTCATTTTGATGAAGAATTTCAAAGGCGAGATCTCAACGATAGAGCAGATTTCGGTTGAGGCGGTGAACGAAATAACGTCCGCGACCGGGAACACACAGTTTCTCGACGTGCGGCAGCCCGGCGAATACGCCGCCGCTCATGCCCGTCAAACGTACAATTTGCCGCTGAACATTCTGGCAAACAACCTAGATAAACTTGATCCGGATCTGTCCATCTATGTGATCTGCCAGACCGGATATCGTTCGAGCCTGGCTGCAAGCATACTGAAAAATGCAGGTATAAAAAATGTTTTCAATGTCGCGGGCGGAACTTCGGCATGGATCGACGCGGGGCTTGAGACAGAAGCATCGACCGTTGCCTGCGCAAACCCGTAGTCTGAATTTACAGGTCCAGTTTCAAATTAGGAGGAAATTGGAAACCAGAAACGTGTAGTAACAAAAAAGTTTGCGATTGTAGAATAAAAAGAGGCTGCCTTTTCGGGCAGCCTCTTTGGTTTTACACTTGGTTCCGGTTTAGGAATTAGTGTTGGTTGTAGTTGGCGACGGCGATATCATCGGTCAAACCCCATTGTTTTTGGA
>JACMMN010000312.1 GCA_014379075.1 Pyrinomonadaceae bacterium
CCGATGTTCAGCGGTGATTACGCGGTCATCCTCAGGAATGGCACCGAACTCGCCCTGAGCCGAAATTACCGCGAGCGTTTCCTGGAACTTTTTGAGAATGAGAGTTAGGTTCTGGTCGCGCTCCAGCGTGACATCGGCGGAAACCGGAAGACACGCTGAAGCGTGAACTCAGAACTGAAAAACGTTTCATCCCTTTCGTAGTCATCTCATCACAATTTCGTTTCAACAAAACTAATACTTGTATAGATTGGTTCTCAGCAATCAATACCTTCCGTGGAGAGGCGCATGTCCAACTTGTCCAAAAGCAGAATATCGCTGCTGTTAGTTCTCGGCATCATCATTACTTTTAAGAGTTATGTGATCGTCATCGGGCAGACCGTTAAACCGGTGTTGGTTGCGCTCAACAAGGTGGACGCAACTTTGGCGATCATTGATCCGGTCACGATGAAGGTTATCGGCAAAGTGGCGACCGGCGATAGCCCGCATGAAGTAGTGCTTTCAGCCGACGGCAAAACGGCATTCGTAGCTAATTACGGCGCGCAGACACCGGGAAATTCCATTTCGGTCATTGATGTTGCGACCGCAAAAGAGCTGCGACGCGTCGATATCAGTCCGATGATGAGGCCGCATGGTTTGCAGATGATCGGCGGAAAGGTTTACTTCACGTCCGAAACTAACCGGCTGATTGCCCGTTATGATCCCGCCGCGAATAAGGTCGACTGGATAATGGGCACGGGCCAAAACGCCTCGCACATGATTGTCGGGTCCGCCGATCAAAAGCGATTTTATACCGCGAATATTGCATCGGACAGCATAACGGCCTTTGATTTTCAAAACGCGCCGCCGTCCGGCTCGAAGATCGTTCACATTCAGATCGGAAAACAGCCCGAAGCTATCGATCTTTCACCCGACGGAAAGGAAGTCTGGGCCGGCCTAAACGCAGAGGGAGCGATCGACATCGTCGATACGACAACAAATAAATTCAAGGAAAAAGTAAAGATCGGCGGCCGACCCTACCGCGTTAAATTCACGCCGGACGGAAAATATGTGGTCTGTACTATGGTCGAGGCCAGGGAACTTCTCGTGATCGACGCTGCAACCCGGAAGGAGATCAAACGCATAAAGCTCGAAAGCGTGCCGCTCGGCATCGTCTTTTCGGCTGACGGAAAAACCGCTTTCGTCAGCGCCGGTGAACCGGACCTCGTACTCAAGATCGATATGGAGGCCGGCACCGTTACCGGCAGAGTCGAAACAGGCAAACTGCCCGACGGGATTGCGGTCGCAGGAATCTAAAGGATCTAAATCGCCTGCGAACAGAGAGACAATACAATCATGAAAAAATTCTTATCTATATCCCTAATTATCTTAATTCTCTCCGGTGTTCCCGCCGTAAGCGCGCAAAAGCGTAATGGCGGTTCTGCCGCAGCCGCGCCGAGATTAGGCAACATTGACGCGATCACCGCCCAAAAAATGAAGGATCACCTTACATTCATTGCGTCCGACGAACTCGAGGGCCGCGATACTCCATCACGCGGCCTGGATATTGCCGCCTTGTATATTGCGCAGCATCTTGCTAGCTGGGGCGTAAAGCCGGGCGGCGAAGACGGGACGTACTTTCAGAAAGTGCCCCTTCGCTTGGAAAAGATCGAACCGCAGAATACCAGGTTCGATATCAGCGGAAGGTCTTATGTCTACGGCGAGGATTTTCTTGCGACACTTAGCCCGGCCCAAATATCGGGAAGCAGTTTCGTATTCGCCGGGCATGGGTGGGTAATCAAATCGA
>JACMMN010000313.1 GCA_014379075.1 Pyrinomonadaceae bacterium
CCGTAAGCGTCGAAAACCTGTTGCTGGTGCATACGGAAGACTACATTTCCAGGCTGCAACACGGGGAACTTACGGCAAAGGAAGTCCGGAAATTGGGGCTGCCGTGGTCGGAATCCCTCGTAAGACGGTCGTTTCACGCCATTTCGGGAACGATAAACGCGGCGTTGACAGCGATAAATTCCGGCATTGCATCGAATCTGGCGGGCGGGACGCATCACGCTTTTCCTGATCGCGGCGAGGGCTTTTGTGTTCTTAACGACGTGGCAGTATCGATCAGGGTTTTGCAGCGGGAGAATCTGGCAAGGCGGTTTTTGATAATAGATTGCGACGTGCACCAGGGAAACGGGACCGCGTTTATTTTTAAGGATTCGCCGGAAGTTTTTACGTTTTCGATGCATGGAGCGAAGAATTATCCGCTGTTCAAGGAGCGTTCGACGCTCGATATCGAATTGCCGGATGGCACGGGCGACGCGGAATTTCTCGACACTTTGGAGCACGCCCTGCCTCGGATCCGCCTGCATGACCCTGATATTATTTTCTACCTGGCCGGGGCCGATCCGTTTGAAAAGGACAAACTCGGAAGGCTTAAGCTGACGATTGAAGGTTTGCGGAAACGGGACGAAATGGTGCTCGAATTTGCGCGGTCGAATGGATTTCCGGTAGTCACGACGATGAGCGGCGGCTATGCGGCGGAGATCGAGGATACGGTCGAAATACACTGCAATACGATCCGGGCGGTGAAGAGCGTTTTCGACTGTAACGCAGGCAGCCTGTCTGCATGAGTGAAACGCGAACAAACTTTTGGCGTCTACGCAAGTATGCGGCATAGTAACGCGTTTGCGGACTCCGCGGGCAGGCAGGTTGCCCGCGTTCCAGTCGATTGACTTCGCGGGATAAAAGCGTAATAATTTCGGGTTTGCTGCATTGATCTTTTATATTACAAAGCGCCAAGAGGTACCGTTCTTTCAAGGAACGGTTTTGAAAGGGTAAGCCGGGTGAGATTCCCGCACGATCGCGTCACAGTGAACGCGGAAGTTCAAAGTTTCAAGTTCAAAGTTCCAGGTCATATAAGACTTTGAACTTTGAACCAGGAACCTTGAACTCCCGCACAGTCTGAATACCTGCCTTTGAGCTTTTTGCCGATTCGATGTTTCGCGTCAAAACAATCGAGGCGAACTTAGGTATTTTAAATAAAGTGCCCTGTTTTTCTTGTCTATGACGGAAAAGCAGGGCATTTCCATTTTGAATTGCGGATTTTAGATTGAATGAAAAATTTAAGATTTATCAAGTTCTTCACCAGTTGCTTTATTTTCTGCGTTATCGTTACGACGGGCTGTAATGATCGAACGCAGCCGGTTGCGGTAGAAACGAATGTGCGGCTGATGACGGACGACCTGGGACGCAGTGTGAAGATTCCAGCGAAGGTCGAGCGGGCTATTTCGCTGGCGCCGAATTTGACTGAGATCGTTTTTGCCGTCGGTGCGGGCGACAAGCTTGTCGGCGTTACCAGTTTTTGCAATTATCCGGCGGAAGCTCAGTCTATTCAGAAGGTTAGCGACACGCTGACACCGAATATCGAAAACATTATTGCGCTCAAACCGCAGGTCGTTTTCGTTTCGACGGCCTCGCAGCTCGAATCTTTCATGCAGACCTTGGACGAGCAGAACATCGCCGTGTTTGTTACGGCTCCGGACGCGATCGAAGGAATTTATAAAAGCATTTTGGATGCTGGGAGTATTCTCGGGACGGAGACGAATGCCGAAGAGGTCGTCACGGGGCTTAAGAAAAGAGTGAGTGTTGTCGAGAGTTCAACGGCGGAGTTTGAGCGGCCAAAGGTCTTTGTGCAGATCGACAAAAACGCGCTTTATACGATCGGTAAGGAATCGTTTATTACGGACATTATTCGGCGGGCCGGTGGTGTTTCGGTTACCGCTGACGTGGGCACGGCATATCCTAAATTAAGCAAGGAAACTGCTTTGGCATTACGGCCGGATGTGATAATCCTCTCCGAAAGCGACGGAAACCGCGAACCGAACGAAGTTTTTAAGAATTCTCCGGCGGTGAGGAATGGAAAAGTTTTTAGCGTCGACGCCGATCTGCTGTCGCGGCCGGGGCCGAGGGTTGTGGATGCGCTTGAGAAGATCGCGAAGTATTTGCACCCGTGAGGAACGCAGGCACCTTGCCTGCCCGCGGAGTCCGCGAACGCGTAACGTCGCCGCATTCTTGAATGTCGCTAAAAGGTTGTTCGCGTCGAAGCGACGCTCATTTGCGGACAAGGGTGTCCGCGTTCCGGCGACGCTCACGCAGGCAAGGGTGCCTGCGGTCCGGTTGAAGAGCCTGTAAATTAAATGCAGGAAGGTGTAGCCGTGAAAAATATCCGGATAAATTCATCACGCACTGCCTTGCGGTACGGCGGCATGTTGGTGCTTTTGCTTGCGGCGGCGCTTGTTGCGGCGGCATTGCTGGGGAGCGAAAAACTGTCATTTTTTGATCTTAGCGAAGAGCAACGGGCGATACTTTTCGATATAAGATTGCCGCGAATCTTGCTCGGTGCGGCGGTCGGTGCGAGTTTGGCGGTGGCGGGTGCGGGGTTGCAGTCTTTATTGCGGAATCCGCTGGCTGAGCCTTATTTGTTGGGTGTTTCAAATGGTGCGGCTCTCGGCACGATGCTGGCTTTTATATTTTTTGAGCAGTTCGAATTTTCGAGGCCGGTGATGGCGTTCGGCGGGGCTTCGCTGGCGACTTTCGCGGTGTATCAGATGGCGAAAAGCCGTTCGGGGATGAATGTCGAGCGGCTGGTACTGTCGGGTGTGATCGTGACGACGTTTTTGTCTTCGATCATCGTGCTGGTGACGAGCTTGCTGGACGCGACGAAGCTAAGGAGCTTTACGTTCTGGCTGCTCGGCGATCTTTCTCAGGCGACGCTTAACGGATTTTATATCAGCTTGATCGTCGGGATCATCGGGACGATCGTGATGACTTCGCAGGCCAAAGCCTTGAATCTGATGATGATAGGCGAACGCGATGCGGGTGATTTCGGGGTCGAAGTTAAAAAAGTGAGGCTTTTGGTTTTCGGGGCCGCAAGCGCGATGGTCGGGACGGCGGTGGCGGCGAGTGGTTCGGTAGGGTATGTCGGGCTGATCGTACCGCATCTGATAAGGCTCGCATTCGGAAGCGATAACCGGCTGGTCGTGCCGTTTTCGGCGATCGCGGGAGCGATATTTGTGGTGTTGGCAGACACGGTGGCGAGAGTTGCGATCTCGCCGAGGGAATTGCCGGTCGGGGCGATCACGGCTTTGATCGGGGCACCGTTGTTTATTTATCTGTTAAGAAGGAATTAGGTCGGTACCACCTGCGGTAGCGGGTGGGTCAACGGGAATGTTTCAGGTCTCAAGTTCCAGGTTTCAAGTTAAGAGTAAATCCTGGAACTTGAGACTCGAAACTCATCAAATAAACCCACCCGCTACCGCAGGTGGTACTGACAAGAGAAGATGCTTGAGGTGAGGGACATTTTCGTTAGTTATGGCAATCGCGATGTTTTGCGGGATATTTCGCTGACGCTTGAAGGCGGGAAAATGATTGCTCTTTTGGGAGCGAACGGGGCGGGAAAAACGACTTTGGTGCGGGCTTTGAACGGGATCTTACCGGTTTCAAAGGGCGAGATTTTGATCGACGGAAAGCCTTTTCATAAATTTTCGCGGCGTGAAATTGCTCAGAAAGTGGCGGTCGTTGCGCAGGAGAACGAGACTAAATTTCCGGTGACGGTTTTGGAATTTGTGCTGGCCGGACGATTTGCGAGCGGCGGGGCGTTCGGGTGGGAAAGCGAAAAAGATTTTACTGCTTCGGAAAATGCTTTGTTGTCATGCGATCTGGCGAGTTTCAGTGATCGTTTTATGAATGAACTCTCCGGGGGCGAGCGACAGCGGGTTGTTTTGGCGAGGGCTTTGGCGACGGAAGCGAATATTCTGCTGCTTGACGAGCCGACGGCGAATCTCGATCTCGCGCACCAAGGATCGATGTTCAGGCTGATCCGGGAACGGTGCCGGACCGGGAAATATTCGGCGATTGTCATCACGCATGATCTAAATCTCGCGGCGGAGTTTGCGGATGAGATCGTGCTTTTGAAAGACGGACGGATTTGTGCGAAAGGTGCGCCGTCGGACGTTTTAACGGTGGGCAATCTTGTTGAAGTTTTTGGTGTTCGCGTTTTGCTGGATGCGAATCCGGCGAGCGGAAAGGTTAGGGTGACGACGGTTTATTAGGGTAAGAGTAACGCCTTTAGGCGTGATTCTTCTTTTGGTGAGAATAGGGTTAAGTAAGGATCACGCGTAAACGCGTTACTCTTGCTATTGGAAAACAAGCGACGCGAAGGAAGTTTGGTGAAACGCCAGCACTGCCCACGCAACCGTGAAACGATTTTAGATTTTTGATTTTAGATTTTGGATTTGTCAGAACGGCAGCGGCCGAACGTCTTACAATCCAAAATCGGCAATCTAAAATCCAAAATCGAAAGAGTCGGGAACTTGGCTCGTTTGTTAGGTTTACAAACCATTCCGCGATGGGCGGGAAAGGAGCAATAATGAAGTTAGCCAAGGTTTTAGTTCTAGTTTGTTTACTCGCGGCCGGTGTCTCGGCGCAGCGAACGGGCACGTTGACCGGAAATGTACAGGAAACGATCCATGTACAGCCGAATTCGAGCACGAAGTTATATGTGAGCGGTGCGACCGTTACATTGATTTCGAAAAAAGATGAAAATGTAAAATTTACGGCCGTGACCGATGGAGCGGGCAATTTCCGATTCGAAAATATACCTGAAGGCGAATATTCGCTGTTCGGATCAAGGATCGTTGAAAAGGGTGAAACAGCCAGCCGAATTGAAGCGAAAGAAAACGTAAGTTTGAAAGAAGGGAAACAAATTATCAAGAATTTGTTGTTGTTAGTTTACATTGACATTGCGTGCGGAACCCGCAACTGCGGCCAGGTCCGCGAAACAGTTACCGTTTCCGCCGATCAAAGGCAGCCGCTTGACGAAGTTTCGAAGACCGTTAACGTAATTGACGGGCAGGAAATGCGTGACCGGGCGGATTTTTCACTGGTCGAGAGTTTGCGGACAATTCCCGGATTTCGGGTGCAGCAGCTTGGCGGATTTGGGCGGACGGCCTCGATCAAATCCCGCGGGCTGCGGAATCAGGATACGGCGATCTTGATCGACGGTGTGCGGTTTCGGGATGCTTCATCGATAACAGGCGATGCATCGGCGTTCTTGTCGGATCTTACGCTGACGAGCGTGTCGCGGATCGAGGTTTTGCGCGGGCCGGGTTCGTCGCTTTACGGGACGAACGCGATCGGCGGGGCGGTCGATTTTCAAACGCCGGCACCGCAGGCCGGATGGCACGGACAGGTTTCAGCGAATGCCGGCGGACTTGGGTTATCGCGTTTTCGCGGGAATGTTTCGAACGGGCTGAGCAACGGCAAATTCGGATTCAACCTTGCGCTAGCGCGAACTGATTACCGCGAAGGCATCGATAAGGAAGACGATGCTGACAACACCAATTTTCAAAGCCGCATTGAAGCAAAGCCGTTTGAGAAGACCAACATTTCGGCGAGGTTTTTTGTGAGCGATGCGTTTGTCAGGCTAAATTCAAATCCGGATACCTTCGGCAACTTGCCGATTTCCAACAGTGCGATCATAGTTGCGAATCCCGGCGTGAATTTCGCCTTCGACGCAAATGATCCGGACAGCAACCAGAAATCGAAATTCTTTAATGGACAAGTTGTCGTAACGCAGGTCATAAGTGACAGGCTTTATTTTCAGGGCTACTATTCGGGTCTTAAAACCGAGCGGAGAAACACTAACGGGCTGCTCGGTATTCCTTTTCAAAGCGAATCGACAAGCATTTTCGATGGATCGATCCACACGGCGAACGGGCATATCGACTGGACGCCGC
>JACMMN010000314.1 GCA_014379075.1 Pyrinomonadaceae bacterium
AGGAAACTCCTGAGAAAATCTTAAAGGAAACTATCAACCCGGCAGTTGGGCTTCGCGGTTTTCAGGCTCGAAAGCTCGCGTTCGGCCTCGGAATTCCAAGCGAGCTTATAAATCAGGCGGCGAAATTTATGATGTCGCTTTACGCAGCGTACGAGAAAATGGACGCCTCGCTCGTCGAGATCAATCCGTTTTTATTGACCAAAGACAACCGCCTCATCGCTCTCGATGCCAAGGTCACATTCGACGACAACGCGATGTTCCGCCACAAGGATTACGAATCTCTGCGTGACCTCGACGAGGAAGAGCCGCTCGAGATAGAAGCCTCGAAATTCGACCTCAATTACATCAAGCTCGACGGCAACATCGGCTGTATGGTCAACGGTGCCGGCCTCGCGATGGCGACGATGGATATAATCAAGCTCGCCGGCGGCGAACCCGCAAATTTTCTCGATGTCGGCGGAGGTGCTTCGCAGGAACGCGTCGAACAGGCGTTCAAAATTCTTCTCGCAGATGATAACGTCAAAGCCGTTCTGATCAACATCTTCGGCGGCATCGTCCGCTGCGACATGGTTGCGAACGGCGTAGTTGCGGCCGCTAAAAACCTGGGAATGTCGATCCCGATCGTCGCCCGCCTCGAAGGCACCAACGTCGAAGAAGGCCGCCGCGTACTCCGCGATTCGGGCATCAACATCCTGACCGCTGATGGTATGGCAGACGCCGCCGAGAAAGTGGTATCAGCCGCAAACGCGCAGTACTGATAGATTAGCCGCAAGAAAGCACAAAATAAGAATCGTCTATTTTTTGTGCTTCTTATGCCTTTTTGCGACTATAGGTACGCTGACCTAATTCGCGCTGGTTTCCGGCGTAAATCCTGGCGGCCGTTTAGGCAGTTCCTGCAGCGACCATTTATTTCCGTCCGGATCGCTGAAGTAGACGAACTTGCCCCACTGAAGCTCTTCGACCTCGCTCGCATCGATCCCGCGTTCGCGCAACTCCTTGCCCACAGCCTCAGCATCATCAACCACAAGCAAAATCATATCGATTGAGCCCGGCTTTAGATCGGTCAAGCCCTTACCAATACAGATCGAGGACGCCGAACCCGGCGGCGTTAGCTGCACGAACCGGATTTCGTCACTAACGGTGGAGTCGTGATCGGCGTTAAATCCTACTTTCTCATAAAATGCCTTTGCCCGGTCTACGTCCGAAACCGGTACAGCTATTAGTTCAAGTTTCATGTCCATATAAATATTTCTCCAATTTTATTATGCCCGGTCAGAACCCGGAGCGGTAGCGACCGGGATACTATCCCGACCGTATAAAGAACCCCGTTCTGACATGATAAGTACACTATACTACAGCTAATTGTCCCGGCAAAAAACTCGCCCTGTGCAACCATTTTCTGAACTCACCTCATCCTTTAGGCTGTTCAGACTTTGGCACAAAATACAATAAGTTAAACCGGACAAATGAGAAAAATAATTATCCTCCTCGCAGTATTGGTGTGTTCAATCGCAACTCACGCACAAACTACACGAAATGCGAGACTTAAGCCCGCCGCGATGCAGAATACGGCCCAATCGAACACGCTCCCGATCCGCCGCGTGATCCTTTATTCCAACGGCGTCGCCTACATCGAACGCCGCGGAATGATCTCCGGCAACGCCGAGGTCAATCTTTCGTTCAAGCAGTCGCAGGTCGATGACGTGCTGAAATCGATGCTCGTGCTCGATCTGAATCAGGGCCGGATCGGTGCGGTGAGCTATAATTCATCGCTTCCCGCTACGGCACGAACGGCTGAAATACCGTTCTCGGTCGAATCAAAAACGGGCGACGGCGGCGGTATTTCCGAAGTGCTCGCACAATTGCAAGGGGCAAAAGTGATAGTCACGTCTACAAAAGGTACTGCGTCCGGTTCGATCCTAACGGTAGAAAAACGTGTTATTCCTGCCGATAAAGACAAACCCGGAGGCATCACGCACCATCTTGTGATCGCATCCGAAGCCGGTGAAATTTCCGATTTCGACCTTGCCGACGTCCGCAGCGTCAAACTTCTCGAAGAAGGCACCAAACGCGACCTCAATGAATTCGCCAACGCGACGGCTTCGACCCGCCGCCGCGACGCAAAGACCATCACCGTCACCAGCGAAGGCTCCGGCCAACGCGAAATGGTCGTCAGCTATACAATCGCCGCCCCGATTTGGAAAACCACCTACCGGGTCGTCCTCGACGAAGCCGGAAAACCTTTCTTTCAGGGCTGGGCGATCGTCGATAACGTCAGCGAAGAGGATTGGAGCAATGTTCAATTATCACTGATCTCCGGTTCGCCGGTTTCGTTTATTCAAAATCTGCAAAAACCTTTATACCGCTATCGTCCTATCGTCCCGATACCTGAGGATTTGAATCTTCGCCCGCAAATTTACGATCCGGAAAACGGCGAAGGCGAAGGTTCGGGCAGTGGAAATGGTAGTGGAAGCGGCAATGGTGACGGAAATGGATCGGGTGGAGGCTCTCCTCCACCTCCGGCCGAAAAGCCAATGTTCGATGGAGCAAACAACAATTTTATGGTCTCATCCGGTTTTGCCGGCACGACAGTCAGCGATGCGATCGTAAACAAGGATTCCGGCGTTCAAACCGCCGCCAGCGGGTCTGAAAGAGGCGAATTATTCGAGTATAAGATCGACCAGCCCGTAACGGTTTTACGCAACCGTTCGGCTTTGATACCGATCATACAGACACGAATGGAAGGCGAGCGGGTTTCGATCTTCCGCGATCAGTCCGAGGAAGACTCGGACGATGATGATGACGAAAGCGAAGCTGTCAGAAAAGCGAACCCGCGTCCAATGAGCGGACTGCTTCTCAAAAACATCAGCGCAATGACATTCGAAGGCGGCCCGATGACCATTCTCGACCGCGAAGCCTACGCCGGTGAAGCATTGATGGAACGCCTGAAACCAAAGGAACAGCGGCTTATCTCATTCGCTCTCGATCTCGGCACTCTTGTCAGAATTGAAAAGAAGGCGGACCGCGAACCGGCGAAACTTGTAAAAGTAGTTAATGGAGTTTTCCAGGTTCATTATTTCAAAACCGATAAGAAGATCTACAAGCTTTCCAATCAATCCGACCGTCTGAAAACAGTGTATGTCGAACATCCTGTACGGCAAAATTGGATATTGTCGCCGAACTTCGCCAAACCAGATTACACGACCGCCCGATTCTACCGCTTTCGTGTCGAACTCGCTCCGTTTGAGAATAAAGAGATCGTGATCGGCGAAAACCTCGGAATGATGGACTCATACAGTCTTTCGACGTTCTCGCCGAAAGACCTCGATGTTTTCATCGCCGGTAAATTCATTGATGAAGGCGTGCGCGCGAAATTGTCGAAACTGATCGATCTGAGAATGAAGATCAACCAGATCAATGCAAAGGTCGAAATTTCGGAACAGGAGATCGAAGCGATCACAAAGGACCAGGAACGCTTCCGGGAAAATATTGAAGCGTTAGCAAAAACACCCGAGGCGAAACAACTGATCGCCCGGTACATCGCGAAGGCCAACGAGCAGGAATCGAGGCTCGAGCAGATCAATAACGAAAGGCAATTGATGGTTGTGGAAAAGGACAAGCTGGAACGCGAATTAGCGATCGAGATAAAAAACTTGGAGATTCAATAACCGGGGACGGCGGACATCAAAGGTGGCTCCGTAACTGATTCAGCTGAGTTTGGCACTGTAAAACCGGAGTGCGTTTTACAGTACCAAAGTGGCGAAACTACTGTATCAAACTATCGAAAACACTGTATCAAAACCTCGATTTGACTGTATCAAACTCAGCAAACATAAGGGTTCCGAAGCTAAATTATCGATGAATCGGGAACGGGACGATTTACACGATTTGTCGCGGACCAATTGTGTTCCCGCTAAAGACGATTCCAGCTGTTTCACCGCTTGTGGTACGCACCACAATTGAAACAGAACAGGTAAAAATACAAAGTTGGTTTCGGACAATTTTGGTCATACTTTAATGTAAATTCTCCGCCGGTACAGCAGCCACATCAGGAAAAGCCAGAAAAGGATAAAGCTGACGGCGAACATTAGCGACGCATTTATCGGCGAAGCGATGGAAAGAAAAAAGGTATCGAATATCCAACTTTGAAGCGAAACCGATGAGCCATCGGCAGCGGTGACCTTTATCATGCCCAGCATCCGCGCGAAAATCCCACTGAATACGTATAAAGCAAGAGCGTTAACGCCGAAGATAATGAACGGTTTTGCCCATCGTTTGTAGCCCTTAATGTCGATCAGCCAATAGCAGAAGCCGAGAAAACACAAGGCGAGGCCGGATGTATAAAGTACATACGAACTTGTCCAGAGCGCCTTATTGATCGGGAAAATCCATCCCCACATCCAGCCGAGAGCGACCAGCACAACGCCGAAAAAGAAAAGCCCGCTGACTTTTTCAAGATCGCCGCGTTTGGCGGTCAGCCATGTGCCGGTCAGAACGCCTGCAATGGTGGTAACTAGTGCCGGCAGCGTTGAGAGAATGCCTTCCGGATCGTAAACCTTGCCGCCATCCCAGATATGGGCTTCGCCGAGAATCAGACGGTCGAGATAGGCGGCGAGATTGCATGCCTTGTCGTCCATCGTCGTAATTTCGCAGCCTGGGACCGGTATTGCAGTAATCAAAAACCAATATACAAGCAGCAACCCACCGCCGATCATTGCCTGCTGTTTCCAGTTCGTGTGCAAAAACAGAAGGGATACCACAAGGTAACAGACCGCGATCCGCTGCAGCACGCCGGGAATCCGCATTTCCGGTATGTCGTACGGCACGAAAACGAATCCCGCCAGCCATAAGCCCGCAAGCATCGCGGAAACCGCAAATGCCATGATCAAAGCCGTCTTCGGCTTTTCCCACAAATAAAAAAACAAAGCCGCCGAGAAACCAAGCATCGCGGCGATCTTTACAAAATCGGGAATCTCTGTCCGGCTGTAATTAAAAAACGGAAGCGCCGATATTATCAGGCTGACAAGAAAAATAGTAATTGAACGGCTGACGATCTTGAAATAAACATCGCGGGTAATTCCCGTTTCGATTCGTCTGGTCAACGCCATCGGGATCGCGACGCCGACGATAAAAAGAAAAAAAGGGAAAATGTAATCGGTAGGAGTGATGCCGTGCCATTCCGCATGTTTCAGCGGCCCGTAGATCGCCGACCAAGTGCCGGGGTTATTGACCAAAACCATTCCCGCGATCGTAATTCCGCGGAAAACGTCGAGCGATAAGAGACGAGTTCGTGTGGTTTCTTCGGGCATATTTAGTCGGAACGCGGGCATCCTTGTCCGCGAAGTGTTGAGGCCAAGGATGCCCGCGTTTCTTTAATTACCATGCTTTCCGTTCCCGCAATTTTGTAATATGAGCCGTATGATGGCGGCCATGCCAGGCGTACATCGCAAGCAGTTTTTCCAAAGTCCATTCGCCGGTTTCCGGGTGAATCAGCCGCCTATCAAAGTCCGCGTCTGACATCGATTGAAGCAATTCCGTCCAGCGGGCATGCAGGCCCTCGATTATCTTCAGCGATGTTTCGACCGGCATTTTGCTGTCATCTAGTTCTGCCCAGCGGTCTTCGTAATACGGGCGGATGGTCGGAGAGTCTTCGGTCAAGGCGAGCTTAAAACGGATAAACGAATTCAAATGGCTGTCGGCGACATGATGCACGGTCTGCCG
>JACMMN010000315.1 GCA_014379075.1 Pyrinomonadaceae bacterium
CCGCCAGTTCGAGGCCGAGTTTCACGGTCAATTGTTTGACGAAGGCTTCGTCGGCATCGCTTTCGGCCGCTCGCAGGTTGTGGTTAAAGTGAGCCGCGATAAAGCGTAGGTCAAGTTTTTTTCGTCCTTTCAGATCATGCAGGGCAAGCAAAAGGCTGACCGAATCCGCACCGCCGGAAACGGCGACGATGAATGTTTGCCCCGAAAACGGCAGTTCGAGGCGGCGCCATTCGGTGATCAGATTTCGAACGAATTTATGCATTTAGTGATGGCCGCAAGAAGGCACAGAATGCTCAAAAAAGAGTATTCTTACTAGGTTGTATTGACAAAATATTTTCAAACCTGTGATTTGACAGGTTTTATCTTCTTTTTTCTTATTTCGTGTATTTCGTGTATTTCGTGTATTTCGTGGATAAATTCTTCCAGCCCGTTAATTTTCCGGAGTTTCAAGGAAGAATAGAATTTATCCACGAAATAAGAAAAATAAGACACGAACTCTTTCTCTGGATTTAGACTTATCTTTTCTTGTGTGAATAGAATCTGCACTCCTTTGAAAAGAGCTTGCCGCAAAAAAATTATAATTTTTTAAGCATTTTGGTGCCTTTCGCGGCTAATCAATTCTTTTCTTCGCTTCGGCAAGCGCGGACTCAACCATTATCGGCGATGTTCCGCCGGTTTGTGATTTGCTTGCCAGGGTTTTTTCGAGGCTTAAGGATTCGAACACATCATCGCCGATATCGGAGGAAACCTTAGCAAAATCTTCGTGTGTTAGCTCGTCAAGCTCCTTTCCCTGATTTATCGCGTCGAGAATTATTCTTCCAACTGCATCGTGCGCGGTGCGGAACGAGACGCCTTTTTTCACCAGATAGTCGGCAAGTTCGGTGGCGTTTAAATAGCCTTTTGTCGCCGCTTCGAGTGTTAGGGCTTCGTTGACGGTCAGATTATCGATCACGATCGTGGCTACATTCACGCACGTTTTTACCGTGTCCACGCAATCGAAAACGGCTTCCTTGTCTTCCTGCATGTCTTTATTATATGCCAGCGGAAGGCCTTTAAGTGTTGCAAGCAATGCCGTTTGATGACCGAAAACGCGGCCGGCTTTTCCCCGAATAAGCTCAAGCGCATCGGGATTTTTCTTTTGCGGCATCAGGCTCGATCCCGTTGAAACCGCATCGCTCAATGTAATAAAGCCGAATTCGGCGGTCGCGTAAATTATTAGATCTTCGGCCAGACGCGAAAGGTGAACCATGATCAGCGAACACGAACCGGCGAACTCAATTGCAAAATCGCGGTCGGAAACGGCGTCGAGGCTGTTTTTCGATACGCCTTGGAAGCCGAGTTCCTGTGCAACGGCTTCGCGGTCGATATCAAAGCTCGCCCCGGCCAGAGCGGCCGAACCCAGCGGCAAAATATTGACGCGTGCTGTCACTTCATCCAGACGTTCCAGATCGCGGGCAAGCATCTCGAAATAGGCGAGACACCAGTGAGCCCAGAGAACCGGCTGTGCCCGCTGCATATGCGTGTAACCGGGCAAAACAGCGTCTTTGTGGCGCTCGGCGGCCGCGATCAGAGCTTTTTGCAGCGTTTTGACATCACCCGAAATTCCGCGGATCTCATCGCGAAGCCATAACCGAAAAGCCGTTGCGACCTGGTCGTTTCGACTGCGGCCGGTGTGGAGTTTCTTGCCGGTTTCGCCGATAATCGCGACGAGTTTCGATTCGATGAATGAATGCACGTCTTCAGCCTCCGATCCGTCAAAAAAGGATTTATCTGCTCCGGCATTTTCGAGCAGTTTTCTCAAACCCGCAGTTATTGCCGCCGTTTCTTTATCCGTCAAAACACCTGCGTTTTCAAGGCCGTTCGCGTGGGCGATACTTGCCCGGACATCCGCGCCGAAAAGGCGTTTGTCGAAACCGAATGAATTATTGAACGCGGCAAATGTTTCATCCGGCTTTCCGGTGAAACGGCCGCCCCAGAGATTTTTTGAATCCGTCATAGTTTTCCGGTTCAGAACCGCCTGCTCCAGCGGGTGGTACAAATTGGGGCGAAAGCCGTGGTCAGGCCCAGCGAGCATTTCTTGTTATTGTCTTTACCACCCGCTGACGCAGGTGTTCTGACTAGAGTGCTCAGATCCAGCGTTTGAACCGGGCAAAAACCGATAATCCTAGAGCAATCAAAATCATTGTCCCGACAGTGAGCCAAAATCCGTTTTCCGCTTCAAAAATATCAGCTTTGTAATTCATTCCAAGAATTCCAGCGATCACGGCGAGGGAACCGGTCATAAGCGTTAGAAACGTCAGCCTGCGTATAAATTGATTCGTCTGCTGCGCCGATTTCGATGCGTAAAGGTCAAAAACGCTGAGCACGGTTTCGCGAGAATGTTCTATCGCATCGACGGCGCTTTCGAAATGCAGGTTGAGCATTTTGTATTCTTCGTGCGAATCGGATTCGGCTATCTGCCGGAAATCCGAACGCGAAAGCGAGTAGAAAACCTCACGATGGGGCACGAGCCAGCGGCGCAATCTCGAAGCGTCGCGGCGAAGCCGAACCATTTGTTTTAGGAAATCTTCGGCTTCGAAATCCTTTTGCAGCACCTTATCATCCATCTCGTCGACCGCTTTTTCGAGTTCATCGAGGGCGTGAAAATAGGTAATTATATTAAGGTCGAGCAGCGTCGCCACAAAACTTTCGGCGTCGAGTTCGCCGAACTGCGTCTCGCCGCGTTCGCGTTCGCGGAACGCGGCAAAGTAATCGACCGGGCCTTCGTGCATGGTCAAAACAAAATTTTTGCCCACAATAAAATCAACCGCCTGTTTTTCGGGCGATTTGCCTTCTTTGGTTATGATCGCATGGATGCAGAATCTGAAAAATGTGTCGAAACGGTTGATAACCGGGCGTGAACACTCGGCGACGATCTCCTCAAGCGGAACGCCCTTAAGCTCTAGCGCCGACACGACCGACTCCAAAAGTTTTTCATCCCGTTTCGAAATGTTGACCCATAACAGATGATTTTCGGCCAGATCAGCAGTTCCGATCCGGTTTGGATCGATCTTTTCATCGTGTCCGCTCGCGTCGTAGAGGAAAGCCTCGACCTCGCTCGAATTATTGCTGTTGCGTCGATCCATTCGCAAATTATAACTGAAAAGACGGTTATGCCGTTTCGGATTTTAATAAATGTTGGTATTTTTGTTAGATCGTGAAGAAAATAAACAAGATAATTTTGGCGTATTCGGGCGGGCTTGACACCTCGGCGATGCTGCTGTGGCTGAAGGAAACTTATAATTGCGACGTTGTCTGCTATTGCGCCGATGTCGGCCAGGGCGAGGAATTGAGCGGGCTGGACGAGAAGGCGAAGGCGACGGGCGCTTCGAAACTGTATGTCGAAGATCTGCGGGACGAATTCGTCAAGGATTTTGTGTGGACGGCGGTCAAGGCAAATGCTTTGTACGAAGGTGTTTACCTGCTCGGCACTTCGCTAGCGAGACCGGTGATCGCCAAGCGGCAGATCGAGATCGCGCGGCTCGAAAATGCGGACGCCGTCGCCCACGGAGCGACCGGCAAAGGGAACGACCAGGTGCGTTTCGAATTGACGTATTACGCCTTGCAGCCGGATATAAAGGTCATTGCACCGTGGCGGGAATGGGAGTTCAAAGGACGGGCCGACCTTATCGCCTATATCGAAAAAAACGGCATTCCGGTGACGGCGACGACCGCCAAGCCGTATTCGATGGACCGCAATCTGATGCACGTTTCATATGAGGGCGGGATTCTGGAAGATCCGTGGGCCGCTCCGCCGGAAGAGATCTTCCTGCTGTCGAAATCGCCGGAGAATGCTCGGGATAACGCCGATGAGCTCGTTTTGTCTTTTGAAAAAGGAGAGCCGGTCGCGATAAACGGCGTCACTCACGGTGCCGTCGATCTGCTCGCCCATCTAAACTATCTCGGCGGCGAACACGGCATCGGCCGCGTCGATCTGGTCGAGAACCGCTTCGTCGGCATGAAATCACGCGGGGTTTACGAGACGCCCGGCGTGACCATCCTACAAGCCGCCCACCGCGCGCTCGAATCGATCACCATGGACCGCGAGGTTACCAGGCTGAAAGATTCCCTCAGCGTAAGATTTGCCGAGGCTGTTTATTACGGATTCTGGTTCGCGCCGGAATTCGAGATCCTCCGCTCGATGATCGAACAAACTCAGGAAACGGTCTCCGGCGACGTGCGTTTGAAATTATACAAGGGCAATGTGATCGTCACGGGCCGAAAATCTCCAAA
>JACMMN010000316.1 GCA_014379075.1 Pyrinomonadaceae bacterium
AATCGATCCCTTTCAAAACCTTACTTTCGATAGGAACGCCGAGCACCGGCAAGAGGGTTTGCGACGCGCACAGTCCGGGAAGATGTGCCGCGCCGCCGGCTCCGGCGATGATTACCTCGATACCGCGAGATTCGGCCGATTTGGCGAATTCAAAAAGCAGATCGGGCGTGCGGTGGGCGGAAACGATCTTCGTCTCGTGCTGCACGCCGAACTGCTCCAGTGTCTTGCTCGCTTTTTGCATCGTCGGCCAGTCGGATTTGCTGCCCATTATTATGGCGACGATAGGATTTTCGCGCATATTAGTTTTTGTTGAGCTCGGCCTGGATCACGGAGTCGAATTTTTCCCACGCTCGTATCGTGCTTCGCCAATATACGATCCTGCCGTCTTTTCCGATAACGATATTTTTCGGATAACCGGAGAATCCAAAGTCGTCGAGCGTCGTTTGAGCATCGGCAACCATTTCGTAATCGAATTTTTCGCGGGCGAGAAAACTTTTAAGCTTGGATTTTGAATCGAAGGTCAATGCGATAAACATCACATTTTCACTCGAGCCGAATTTTTGGACTGCAGCATTTAGCTTCGGCATTTCCTCGAGACAGCCGGGACAGCCGATGAACCAAAAATTCAAAACCAGCACTTTACCTTTCAGCTCGGCGGCCGAAAACGTGCGGCCATCCATCGTCGTGACCGAGAATTCCGGTGCAATCGTCCCTTCCTGCGGCACTTTCTGTAATCTGAATTCGACCGTGCCGTCCTCCAGCACCGCCATTTTGGTCGCGTCTTTCACATGGAAATTCGCCATCCGGATATCGACAAACTCATTGTTAGAAACTTCGTTGCCGTCCGAATCCCGAAATATTGTCTTGCCCATCGGCTGCCGACTAATTTTTGCAGGCTCCGGCTTTGGCGCGGAAACCTGACTACAAGCCTGGGTTGCAAAAATCAGGGTCAAAACCGCAAAAATACTCAGGGAGCGAGCGGTCAAATCTTTTATCCTTTTTGCCATTTACCTAAAAATAAAAGAGATGAAGAATGAAAGCAAATTCCAAGCTAATCCAATAGGTATTATTCGTCGGCAAAAGTGAGGTTGTTCGAGATCAAAATCGACGGTGGTGATTCGTTATTTCTATGGTCTCTTCGTTGATAAGCCTCACGGACATAATGATAACTTCATGTCCCATTCTCGTTTTAGCATTGCATATTGGAATTCGCTACCCCATTTTCCTTTGAAAAATATGTTTTCAATAAAATGTCCTTCTTGTCTGAATCCTGAGCTTTTTAACAAGTTAATTGATGCGATATTTTCGGCGTCCACGATTTCGACGATCCTATGAATGTCTTGTGAGTCAAACAAAAAAGTCAAAACGCCCAAGAAAACTTCCTTTGCATAACCCTTTTTTTGTTCAAGATGTGAGATCGTTATTCCGACTTCCGCTGTTCGCGGGTTGTGCCGGTCAAGTTTAATCGCACAATCGCCAATGATCCTTTGGGTTGCCTTATTTTCGATACCGTATTGCACCCACTCTCCCGTCTTGCCGAACTCTTTACAAACCTGTTCTTCAATAAATGCCTCTGCCTGCTCAAGCGTAAGTGTGTCAAAATCTTGATATTTGGTAATGTCGGGATTTGAACGATAAACGTAAAAGTCATTCACGTCGGTCAAATTAAGATTTCTTATGTTAAGTCTTGAAGTTTTTATGCTAAATTTTTCCATCCGCCGGCCGCCCCCTCAAACAAAGTAGGCAAAGTAAAGGCTGCAGTAGTAGCTCTGACGGCTACGGTGATGAAGGAATTGCTCGCCAATTATCACGCTATTTCATCGTTCGAAAACTACGCGGAAAAACCTTTCGCTCCGTCGAAGTTGTAGAGATTCTCGGTTTTGATAACATCCAATCCGGCTTCGTCGAACCTTTGCAGAAGAGAAATGAGTTGAGCTTTTGTCACTTCTTTTCCTTCGCCGGCTTCGGCGACGAAGCGGCACCGCCAGTGATCGACGGTGAAGGTGTCGGAGAAGCCTTCGGGGTAAACTTTGACGCCGCGGTTGGCGATGGTTTGGAGTTTCAGGCCGTCGCCGTTGACCGCTTCGACCAGTGGGCCGAGTTCATTGGCAACGCCGTAGAACGAGCCTTTCCACCAATCGAGGAAAATATCCACGCCGACGAGGTCTTTCTTTTGCGGTGTCGGTGTCGAATAGATCGGTTTTGGATCTGATTCGACGACATTCGCGGTGTACGTTACCGGTTTCAGTGTTTCCGGCTTTTGGCCGATGCGCGATGCGACGGCTTCGGCGAATTCTTTTGTTCCGACCTTTTCCTTTGACACGCCTTCTTTGTACATATCGTAGGTGTGAACGCCGTCTTCGATCGTGCGGAGCCAGGCGTTGTGGGCGAGTTCGGCGACATCGGGCTGGTTGATATGCACGAGCATCAAGATCGAGCCTAAGAATAATCCCGACGGATTCGCCAGATTCTGTCCGGCACGACGCGGCGCCGAACCGTGGATCGC
>JACMMN010000317.1 GCA_014379075.1 Pyrinomonadaceae bacterium
TAATTTCGGATGTTCCGCTCGGAGCATTTTTGAGCGGCGGCGTCGACTCTTCTTCAGTTGTCGGCATTATGTCGCAAGTTTCCGACACTCCAGTCAAAACTTTCTCCATCGGATTTAACGAAGATACCTTCAATGAACTGAAATTCGCCCGGGTCGCCGCCAAACATTTTAATACCGAGCATCACGAATTTATCGTCACGCCCGATCTGGTCGATATCATCGACGATCTTGTTGGGCATTTTGACGAACCGTTTGCCGATTCAGCCGCGCTGCCGGTTTATATGGTTGCCAAAATGGCGCGGGAGTTCGTGACCGTCGTGCTATCGGGGGACGGCGGGGACGAGCTTTTTGCGGGTTACGCCCGGTATGCAACTGACAAAAAAAGAAGCGGTCTGGAAAAGCTCCCGCGCATGATCAGGAAAAATCTTTTGAGGCCGTTGAGCGAAGCTTTACCACACGGAGCGCGCGGCAAAAACTTCATATACAACACGAGCCTCAACGGAGTTGACCGTTATATCGACAGTGTTTCTTGCTTCGGAAAATTAAAAAAAGATGAACTTTACTCGAGTTTTTTAAGACAGAATCTAAACGGGAATTTCAGCCGGGCGGAAAATGTATTTCGGCAATTGTCCGACAGGGTTTCATC
Source organism: Pyrinomonadaceae bacterium (assembly GCA_014379075.1). Taxonomy (GTDB): domain Bacteria; phylum Acidobacteriota; class Blastocatellia; order Pyrinomonadales; family Pyrinomonadaceae; genus OLB17. The sequence continues at coordinate 647 of JACMMN010000317.1, forward strand.
CGGAGACCCGGTTGATAAATTGCTTTATCTCGACAGTAAAACATATTTGCCGTCCGACATTCTAACAAACGTCGACCGTATGACGATGGCCGCATCGCTCGAGGCCCGTGCTCCGCTTCTCGACCATGAATTGATCGAATTTGTGACGAAAATTCCGGTTGAATTGAAGCTAAAAGGCCTGGAGACGAAATACATCTTTAAGAAGGCGATGGAAGGAATTGTCCCCAACGAGATTCTTTACCGCGAAAAACAAGGTTTCGGCGTACCGGTCAACGAATGGATAAATTCGCAGTTGAAGGATCGCATCCAGGGTGATCTGCGCGAAAAGCGCACGCTTGACCGCGGATATTTTGACCCTAGATATGTCGAGGTGCTTTTGGACGAACATTCTAAAAACCGGCGCGATCATTCCCATCAGCTTTGGACTCTGTGGATACTTGAACTTTGGCACCGGCAGTTTGTCGATAATTAATTTGCAGCGAATATGCTAAATGATTACGAAAAACATGCGGAAATGGCTCTCGAAAATTTCGCAAAGAGAGATTTAGAGAGCCGGTATTTGCTGGTGAATGCTGCGAAGAATATTAAAGTTACAAGAGTTTTGGATGTCGGCTGCGGGGCCGGACAGGACATGGTACCATTTATCGAAAAAACCGGAGCCTTCTGCGTTGGAATCGATATTGCCGAAGAGTTGAGCAATCGGGCACTAGGCTTTTTCAGGAAAATAAAGCTTGAAAACCGAAGTTCGTTTGTTCGATCCAGAGGCGAACAATTGCCGTTCGCGGATGAAAGTTTTGAAATAGTTTTGTGCCGGGTTGCCCTTCCTTACATGGACAATCGCGCCGTGATCGCCGAGGTAGCGCGGGTTTTGTGTCCAGACGGTATTTTTTTATTGAAGACACATGCTCCCGCTTTTTACTTTGGGATGATTCCGCAGCGTTTGAAAAAGTTAAGCCTTAAACAGATCGCATATCCGCTCATTTGTCTGGCAGGCGGAACCTGGCACTGGCTGATAGGGAAGCAATTGCAAAACGGCTTTTGGAAGGGAAAAGAGGTATTCCAGACCAAAGGGTTTTTGAAGCACGAGTTTGCCAAAAATAATTTGAAACTCGAAAGTTATTTGTCGGACACTAACGTGCAGACACCTTCTTTACTGATAAGAAAAATCCAATGAGCGAATATTTGACGAAGTTGAGATACGCTTTACCGTGGCTTGCGCGGTATCCATTTGTGCGGGCAAACTCGATGCTGCAGGCGAATCCGGAGGGCAAGAAAAACATCATCTTTATCATCGCCAACCATTTCGAACCTTCCTGGAAGCAGGTAGGCATGCACGATCTGGAAACGCAGCGAAGACGGGCGTACGATTGGCACGAGATGGCCCGGAAGATCGGTGAAGCCGTCAAGGACGCTGACGGCACCAAGTTTCGCCATACAAATTTTTATCCCGCAGAGCAATATGACCGAGAGATCCTTAAGCAAATGGCGGCTATGCAAAAGGAAGGTTTGGGAGAGGTCGAGATTCATCTCCATCACGGGGTTGAAGAGCCGGACACGGCGGAAAACCTTCGCAAGTCTTTGACCGACTTTCGCGATTGTTTAGCCGAAGAGCACAAATGTCTTTCGCGTTTTGATGGGGAAGGCATGCCGATGTATGCATTTGTTCACGGAAATCTGGCGTTGGCCAATTCGTGCGGCGGAAAGTTTTGCGGCGTTGACGAGGAAATGCAGATATTGCAGGAAACGGGCTGTTATGTAGACATGACGATGCCATCCGCGCCCGACCGTACACAAGTTTCGATGCTTAATCAGATATATGAATGCGGAGGCCCGCTGACGGAAAAAGCTCCGCACCGCAAAGGCAGGGCGGTTCGGGCTTTCGGCAGTCAGCCTCAGTTGCCGCTGATATTTACCGGGCCACTGGTCTTTAACTGGACAAGGCGCGTGAAGGGGCTGCCGGTTCCGCGGCTCGATGACGGAGGGCTGGTTGATAACCAACCCATGGATCTAGCGAGATTGAATCGTTGGATCGGGGCGAACGTAATCGTAAAAAATCGGCCCGAGTGGGTTTTTGTTAAACTGTTTTGTCACGGTTTTTTTGACTATGATCAGTCCGCGAACATTGGTGAAAAAGCCCGGAATTTTTTTTCGGAAATCATTGAAAATGGAGAAAGGACAAATGAATATACTGTTCATTTCGCCTCAGCTCGCGAAGCGTTCAATATGGTGTCCGCCGCAATCGATGGGAAACCGGGTGCACCGGGGGAATACCGTGATTATAGATTGAAAATGATAATGAATTAGGTGTATCAAGGGAAAAATGGATCGAAGTCTGCAAGTTTCAGAAAAACTGAAAAATGAGTGAGAAAAAGTTTAAGGTCGTTATATTAACCCATGGAAATGCCGGTCGCTTGCTGGAACATCTTTCCGAGCTGAAATCGGTGGAAGTCGCCGGGGTTTTCGTCGAAACTGCAGCGTCACCAAAGAGAGGCCTGAGGCAAAAAATTAAGCGTTCTATTCGTTACGACGGTTTCACCTCGACGATGACAAAATTTGCAGCCAAGCTTCTGGGTGGAGGAACCAAGGGCTCGGAAGAAATGGAGGACATTCGCGAAAATCAAAAAAAACTGAGCGAACATGCAGAGCGGCTGGGCGTTCCAATATATCGGGTTGAAAATTATCATTCGGACACGACTATTGAACTTTTGAAGGAAATGGACGCCGATCTGGGTATTTTGGATGGCACCAACATTATTAAAGAATCCGTTTTCAACATCTTCCGGCACGGCTCCATCAACCTTCACCAAGGGCTGGCTCCGCTTTATCGCGGCGGGCCGACCGTGTTTTGGGAGCTTTTCAATGACGAGAAAGAGGTCGGCATTACAATCCATTTCGTGGCCGCAAAGGTGGATACCGGCGATATAGTCGTCCAAAAAACTTTGCCGCTGAATTATAATTTTCGTCGCTACGGACTGGACTTCGAAAATTTTCTCGCAGAATACCGCGCTTCTTTGAGGGAACCGTCGCTGGAAATGCTGGTCGAAGCGGTTCGTTCAATTTCCACAGGCACAGAGACCCGCACACTTCAGGATACGAGCCAGGGCACACGCTACCGTTTGCCGGTTAGAAAAGAGAAGAATGAACTGTTACGGCGTTTGCGAAAAAGGCTGAAAGCTTTCAAGGCACAGGATATTGAGAATCGGGAAGGCAGCGAAATTAACGGCAATTTCGGGCAGTTATAATTTGCTGCCCGTTTTTTTATTGAAGTTTGACGACGAGAAATGACATTCAGATGACGGGTTTTCCAAATATTATTAAAAAAGCTTCTGTAAATTTACTTTACAAAACGGGCTCCTTCGCGCCGTTTCACTATCTTAATCGAGACAAGATTTTGATTTTGACCTATCACAGATTCAGCGAAACTGAAAACCCGTTTGCCGTTTCACGTTCTCAGTTTGCTGCCCACCTGGCCTACCTGTCGAAGTTTAGAACTATTTTATCGTTCGCGAAAATTTACGAATGTTTACGGAATAACGAGAAATTACCCGAAAACACCGCTCTGATCACTATCGACGATGGCTACCGAGACGCGTATGAGATCGCGTTTCCTCTCATTAAAAAATTCAATGTGCCGGCGACATTATTTGGCGTAACCGATTTTATCGAACAAGAAATCTGGGTTTGGACGGATAAAATGCGGTTTATAGCTTCCAAAATGAAAGAAGAAAATTCGACGATCGAAATTGCGAACGACAAAATAGAGCTGAGAAACAGCACGCCGGAGCAAGTTTATTGGACCGCTTCAAAAGTGAATTCGATCCTAAAGAAAATGCCGGATATGGAAAAAGAATTGGAGATTGCACGGATTGCAAAAGAATTAAACGTTGACATGCCCGATCTGCCGCCAGAGACAAACTCTGCCATTACCTGGGATCAAGCAAAGGAGATGGATAAAAACGGGCTGAATATCGAATCACACACCGTTACGCACCCGATTTTGACCAATGTCGACGAAACCCGTTTAAATTTCGAGTTGCGGGAATCGAAACTAAAGTTAGAAGGCGAACTGCAAAGAGGAATCAATGCTTTTTGCTATCCCGCAGGCGCTGTGGACAAAAAGGTTTGGCAAGCGGCCAAACAAAACGGCTATGAAGGGGCGGTAACCACTGGGTATGGCTTTAACGAAAAAGGCTCCAACCCGTTTTTATTAAACCGCATCGATGCCCTCCCGGATCCGGTTTATTTCGCACAGAGCTCGAGTGGTTTTGAAGATTTCAAGTTGAAATTTCGTAAATAAAACCTGCGAGACCTAGATCATTAGGCAAGGCAGTGATCGAACCAGCAGAACGTAGCTTGATCAAACCGGAAAAATAATTGTTATTCGTGTGAGTCGAGTAAATGAAACGAAACGCTCTCCAACTAATCGGCAGTTTTCACCAAGGCGGCTCGGAACGCCAGGCCGTTCAGCTGACACGCCTTTTGCATGAAGACCAAAATTACAGGATCTTTGCCGCAACCCTGGATAAGAACGGAGTTTTACTCGGTGAAATTGAAAAACTTGGATTGAGCGAAATTCCGGAATTTAAATTGACTTCCTTATACAATCTAAATTTTATCCGCCAACTTCGAAAATGTGTTCAATTTATACGTGAGAATGAGATCGACATTGTTCACACTCATGATTTTTACACAAATATTTTTGGTATCCTGGCCGCGCGGATAGCCGGTGTGAAATTAAAGATCGCGTCGAAACGCGAAACTGCCCAAATGCGTTCGAGAGCCCAAAAGCTTATCGAAAGATTTGTTTTCTCGATGTCGGACGCGATCGTCGCCAATTCGGCAGCCGTCAAGCAATATTTGACCGGCGACGGTATTCCTCAAGATAAAATAAAGATGATCTGGAACGGCTTGGACCTAAAGCGGCTGACCATAAGGGAACCGAGCAGGACGAAAATCTGTGAAACCCTGTGTTTGCCCATAGACGACCGCATAAAATTTATTACTTTAGTAGCAAATTTGCGGCACACCGTTAAGAATCAATCGATGTTTTTGCGCGCCGCCCGAAACGTGCTAGAAGATTTTCCCGACGCTCATTTTGTGATTGCGGGGGAAGGCGAACTGAAGACGGATTTGGAAAATCTTACGAAAGAATTGCAAATCGAAAAAAACATGCATTTTGTTGGGCGTTGCGCGATAATTCCTGAATTACTTTCAATAAGTTATATTGGCGTCCTGACATCGTTTGCCGAAGGTTTTTCCAATTCGATATTAGAATATATGGCGGCGGGCTTGCCGGTTGTGGCAACACGTGTTGGTGGTGCAGCCGAAGCAATAGTGGACGGTGAAACGGGCTTTTTGGTTGAGTCTGACGACGATAAAACCATGGCGAAGTGTCTGGCCGAACTCCTTGCGGATGAGGATAAAGCCACGAGATTTGGGGAAAAGGGAAGATCAATTGTTGAGGAAAAATTTTCTCTCGAAGGCCAATTGCGAAAAACGCTGGAGCTTTATGCTTATTAAGCGTTTGATTAACTTTGATTTTTATTCGCATACTTACACTTTAGAGAGCAGAAATTTCGGCGCTTAAAGCCGTGCCGATTAGAGCATATATTCAATATCTTCTAAATTTATTCGGCAAAATTATTCATCGTAGTTATTATGAAACAAGTTATTCGCAGGGGTTTGAAAGAAATTATTGTCGATGAAGTTGCCGACCCGATGCCGTCGACAAACCATGTTTTAGTACGCCCTTTTTACTCGCTCATCAGCCCGGGGACAGAGACAGCGGACATTCATACCGACAACATCATGAAAGAAGTTGCCGATAATCCTTCGCATCTAAAGACGGTGTGGAACGTGATGATGAAGACCGATCCGCTAAGCACGTTTAACGAAGTCCGGGCCAAATTCAAGGATTATGCCGTTCTAGGCTATTCGGGCGCGGGTATTGTCGTCGAGATCGACGATCAGGTAACGGATCTAAAGATCGGCCAGCGCGTTGCTTATGGCGGTGAGGGTACCGGACACGGCGAGACAATAAATGTGGGGCGAAATTTAATCGCCCGCGTCCCTGATGCCGTGAGCTTTCCGGAAGCCTGTTTTACGACGGTGGGTGCGATCGCAATGAACTCGGTCCGTCTGTCGGAAATAAACATGGGTGATACCGTCGCCGTTATCGGGCTGGGATTGGTCGGCCAGCTCGTCGCCCAACTCGTTCGCTGCCAGGGCGGTGTCGTGATTGCAATAGATCTCGACGGAAAGCGTGTCGAACTCGCCCGGGAAGCGGGAGCTGATTTCGGCTTAATAGGTTCCGACACGACGGTCGCGGAAGTCAGGGCTTTGACCGGCGGCCGAGGAGCGGATCGCGTAATAGTGGCGGCCGCATCAACCTCGCCGCTGCCTCTACAGCAGGGTGTTTCCATGAGCCGTGACCGCGGCAAGGTAGTGATGGTCGGGGCGTGTCCAATTGATATCCCGCGTGCGGAAATGTATGTCAAGGAATTAAGCTTTATGGTTTCGCGTGCTTACGGGCCAGGAAGCTACGACCCGAAGTATGAAAAACAGGGAATAGATTATCCGATCTCTTACGTGCGGTGGACGGAAAACCGCAATATGGAAGAATTTTTGCGGCTGATCGCGGCCGGCAAGGTGGACGTTAAAACGCTAATCAGCCACGAATTCGACCTGGAAAACGCTCCGCGGGCATACGAGACGATCATGGGTAACGGAAGCGGCAGTTTGGCGGTCGTTTTGAAGTATCCGGTAAACGAAGCCGCCGATGCTGTTTCTTCATACAATCCGAAGCGGAAAATCGTCGTTAATCCGGAGCCCGTAAATAAAGAAGAGATAAAATTCGCACTCGTCGGGGCAGGGAACTTGGCAAAATGGGCGCACCTTCCGGCAATTAAAAAAATAGACGGGGCAAAACTTCATGCCGTGTATTCCAACAGCGGGGCACGCGGAAAATCGTATGCGATGCGTTTCGGTGCGAATTACGCCAGCTCGGATTACGATGAGATTTTGCAGGATAACGACATCGATGCGATCCTGATCGCGAGCCGTCACAAGGATCACGCTCGGCAGGCAATCGATGCTTTGAACGCGGACAAGCATGTTTTTATCGAAAAACCGATGGCGGTTACGCTCGAAGAATGCCGGGCTATCAACGAAGCCGTGAAAACGAGCGGAAAACAGTTAATGGTCGGTTTTAACCGAAGATTCGCGCCATTCTATGTCGAGATGAAAAAGCAGCTTAAGGGCCGCACATCTCCGATCATCGTTTCGACTCGGATGAATTCGCCGGGCATCGAGAGCGGCTGGTCGGCCGAGGCGGGACAGGGCGGTGTTGTCCTGGGTGAAGGATGCCATTTCGTCGACCTTATGTATTGGCTGACCGAAAGCGAACCGGTAAGCGTTTCAGCATACGGCTTTGGTGAGCACAACGTTTCCGCGACGCTGAAATTTGCCGACGGTTCGATCGGAAATTTTATTTACAACGTGGTCGGGAGTGAATCGTCGGGCGGTGAAAGGGTCGAGGTTTTCGCGCCGGGTGTCAGTGTTACGACGGAAAATTTCAAGAGTTTAACGGTTAAAAAGAAGACACATAAAACCAGTTCGAACTGGTTTGCGGATAAGGGTTATAAGGAACAGATGGAATCTTTCGTTCGAAGTTTAAAAGCCGGGAAGGAAACTACGATCACGGCGGTTGACGGCTCGCGGGCCACGCTGGGCTGCCTGTTAATACTAGAATCGGTCCGGACGGGCGAGCCGAAGGAGTTTAGCTTAGACGACATCATAAGCTAGAAATGCACGTTTTACAGTTAGGCCCATACCCGCCGCCAGAAGGCGGGATAAGCAGGAATCTACTGGCGATTCGAGAAGAATTGCGGCGTGCGGGGCATAAGTGTTCGATCGCGGTAATAGCGAAAAGCAGCAAGATCGTTCCCGAAGGGGACGTTTATCATCCGCAAAACGCTCTGGAGTTGATTCAGTTGCTTTTGAAGCTTGACTACGACATTTTGCATTTGCACATCGGCGGTGAAATTCCTCCCAGGATTTTAGTTTTGCTGGCCGTTTGTGCCGGACTGGCGAAAGGCAAGAGTATCTTGACGTTTCATTCGGGTGGTTATGCATTTGAAAAAGTAAAAACGGCGAAGCGAGTATCGTTTGCCGGGATCGTATTTCGTATGTATCGGCGAATCATTTGCGTTAATCCGCTGATGATCGAAATGTTTGAAAAGTTCGGCGTTATGAAGGCGAAGCTGCGGATGATCTATCCCTTTTATTTACAAAGCCCGGATGAAACTGTGGAAATTCCAAAAAAACTTTTGGAATTTGCCAAAACGCATGAGCCTTTTTTGCTAACGGTTGGCCTTTTGGAAGACACCTATGATCTGTTTTTGCAGATCGAAGCTATGGAAGACATTCTTGCGAAATTTCCTGGTGCAGGTTTGATGATCGTCGGGTCGGGGTCGCTGGAAGAAGATCTGAAAAACGCTATATCCTCGAAACCTTATTCGGATAAAGTTTTTTTGGCGGGCGACGTCGAACATAAAATTACACTTCATCTGATCAACGATTGCGATATACTTTTACGCACTACAAAATTCGACGGTGATGCCATTTCGATTCGCGAGGCCCTGCACCTGAAAACACCTGTTATCGCCACCGATAACGGCATGCGTCCGGAAGGCCTGAATCTGATACCTGCTCCGGCTACTATAAAAGCTCTAGGGGGAAAGATTTTGCACGTTTTCGAAAGGAAAGACTTGGAAGGGTCTGCGATACCTGCCACTGGCCGGGAAAACATCGAAGCCGTATTAGACGTTTATGACGAGTTGATGCAAGCCTGAA
>JACMMN010000318.1 GCA_014379075.1 Pyrinomonadaceae bacterium
TCCGCCGGTTCGGTCTGCAGATTTCCCGGGCTGGGACCTGTCATTTTTAGCTGCCATTTTACCGGCGGATCGGTTAAGACAACTTCTACCGCAACGTCGTCTTTTACATTAAAGTGCAACCCGCCAAACTGACTGCTCGGAGCAAGCACAAACGTGTTTGAACCGGGCGGCGGTGGCTCGGGTAACGGTGGTGTCATCACGACAGTGTAATTTCCTGCGTCGCTACAACGTGCTAATAACCATAGCCTATTAATGGTCAGAGTTTTCCCCTTATCCCGGAAAGGGAATAAATCCTGATTCATTTCTAAATCCAGGACGTTCCCGTCGGCCGGATCAGCCGGATTCAGGAAGCGGTGCCACTCAGTCGGAAACTCCTGTCGCAAATTGAACATACGCAGCGACGGTGTTTCTCCATCTTGTTCGAAGTGATTCCGGAGATGCGTTACAGCTCCATTCTTGAATGGGCCAGCGTCCTCTCTCGCCGTATATTTAATGTGCAGAATCGCGTCGGAGATCGAATTGTAATCAAATTGGCGCAAAGGCTTTCCAAAATCCGGAACTGCAGGATCGGGATTATTAGCGGGTAAATCGCTGAAAAGCTCCAACGACCACTCGCTGACCGCGCCCGCGCCCTCAAAAGGCAAATAGCGCTCATCGCGAAAGCTGAGTTCAAATACGCCGCTGTCGTTCTGGCCGTTGCTGGCTGCGATAGATTTAACCGGAATGTTATTTTCAACAAACCGTTCATCGTCGGCGGGCAAACCGTTATCATCGGTATTTCGCTGGTAGCCGTTGTCGCCGTTCGTCGTTTTAATGCGAATGCTGTTTTTCAGCAATCGCAAAGTGCAGGAAATTGTCGTGTACGGCCCGACTACGCAGGGCAGCGACAAACTCACCGATTTGATTCGCCGGAAGTAGTGGCCTGGATAGTCGAGATCGAAAATCTCTTCCGGTAACCGCAGAAAACACCGCCCGGTTTCTCGCAGTTTCAATAGTGCTAACGGGTCAAGCAGTGCTAATGAAACATGTTTGGTCAGCTCGAATTCGCGGCGGTTCTGCTCGAGGTGAGCTGCTTCAAGCCGACGCAGATCGTATTGCAGTTTTTCGCCGGAGAGCAGTCCTTTCTTTAAACTGTCCCAATATCCGAAGTTGATATAGCTACTGTCCTGCAATCCAAGTTCAAAGCGAAGACAACGCTCGGCTCTTTTGGCCAGATCGTAGGCCAACTTGTAGCTCTGAAAATACACGCCCGAGATTTGCCCCATCTGCCATTGGTACAGCTCCTGGTTAGTATATTTGGAGCGCATGAAATCGTCCGTCGCTTTTGCGTTCTCGATTTGAATGATGTGGTTTTCAAGTTCTTTCTCGGCAATGGCAATCCGCAGTTCGGCGGTGGTAATGGAGTTGTCAAGCTGCTCGATCTCCTTGATGGCCAGATCTTTCTGGAAATCCCACTCATCCTGCCGCCGTGTATAGCCGGCGACCGTACTGGACAATGAGGCCATCTTGTCAAGATTTTTCGCGATATGAGCCAGGCCCTCGGCTGCGAATTTGGCTGCATCCCCAAACGGACTTCCACCGGTTTCAGCGGAACCGACGGGTGACCCACCGAAGCCTGATGCGCCGATCGTAAAATTGGGAATGGCCTTTAAAACACCGCCCGCTATATACCCGATAGAAACCGGTATGTCGAGTATCGTGGACGCGGTGTTGAGAGCAATTGCTACGATTTCTCCGGCATTCATAAACTCCCGACTGCCGTAATACTCTTTCTTGATTTCGGCGAGTTCCCTGCTCTTTTTGATCCCGGCGAGATTGCCTTTCGCTTCCTCGATCTGCATCTCGCGAACAGTTTTGACCGCTGCGAGTAATGTCATCTCCTGCTTCTGACGCAGCAGGCTCAAGGCCTCGGCATCTTTCTTTTCCAGAGCGGTAAGGAGTGCGTTGCCGAGAGCTTTGACGTCGTTACAGACTCCGTTAGCCGTTTGCAATAAAACGTTAAAGCGGTAGAGCGGCAACGGAGCGTTCAGATCAGCGAGCGCACTACTCAGATCCATACCGCCAGCGACGGCTTTTACCAACGCCGCGGGGTCGATCGGCGGCTCAAACAGGGCCAGCTGACGCACGACACCTTCGATGTTCATGCAGTGCCGGATCTTATAGAGTCGGTCGGCCACGGTATCCCAATAACCGAGCATTTTTTCGTTCTTCGGAATGCAGAAATAAAGCATCGGGAGAGGGGCCGAGTTCGAGCCGGTAGATTCTTCGATGGAAAGCGGAGGAACGAGATTCTCGACTTCGATAAGCGCATTGGAAAACTTGTCAAATTCATTCTCCAACTCGTTAAAACTTTCGACCGGCGGTTTGGCTTGCGGCGGTATTTTCCTGGGACGTTCGCCGAGTATTTCTGCGGCCAGAATGTAGAGCTGCGTCGCTTCGTTGATACTCTCCATGCTGTCCTGACGGAAAAGATAGTCACCCCAGGCAATGAGATTGTCCAGGTATTTCATGACCACCGTTTTCTGATACGCCACGGTCCGGTAATTGGCAATGCGGTGCGGTTCAAATGGATTGGTACGCCAGTCGTACACCTGGTCCTCGAGGTCTTTTTTGGCTTGCGCCGAAAATCCGGGTATGCTCGTGTCGCCGGCGAGCATACGCATAATGTTGTCAATGCGCTGCTGCACGTACTGCGAACCAGTGGTTTCGAAAAACGGCTTGGTGATCCAGTATTTGCTCATTATTGAGCCGCCCGGAACGCCGCTTTCGATGCCAATCGGATTAAAGATAAAGTGATACCAGTCGCGCGCCTCTTCGAACCGCTGGTTTTTGCTTAGCGAGTTGGCAATCAAAAGCGGAGCGTGGAAAAAGGTTTCCCAGTTGTAGCACGAGTAGGCCCCGTCGGGCGTAAAATCAACCGTTTCTCTCGGGTAATAATCTTCGGTTGACGTCTCAATCACCGCCGGCTGAGGTACGTAATTCTGACGGAAACTAAAGCCCGAATCCTTTAACTGCGTTTCGCGGCTCATCAAAGCCGGGATCCCTTTGAGCGGGTTGTATAGCAGCTTCGCAAAATCGCAGACAAACGGATGATAGTAGTTCTTAAAATGGAATCGCCGAAATTGAAACAACTGCAATGACAGCGAACCAAGTAATAAATGAACAAGCCTCATAAACCACCGCTTTAGTAAATTCTTGAGTTGTTCATCGGTATACGGCGGCGGAAATTCTTCCGGAAATGCTTGCGAGAGAAACTGTCCAATCTGCAGTTTTTCACCAGAAGAAAGCGCCGAAAAATCAATACTGTCCAACCAGGTTTGAATCTGTCCGGACAGGTAATCCTCGAACGCACGTATGAACTTCTTTATATCAGGGTAGTAGTATGCAACGCCGTCGGAGTCCGTCGGCGCGCCAGCAAGGTTTCCTCGACCGGTGCGTCTACCCGTCTTGATAACCGGCAATACAAAGAATGTGCGCTTTTTGTCGTTGTAGAAAAATGGCAGCCAACTACCAAGAGGGATGCTACGTTCAAGAAGCGCTGACTGACTGCCGAATACCGAAAGTCCGTTGACGAACAACCGATCCATGTACGACAGGTGCCAGGGCGGGGATATTTTGAAGCGCCACGGCGTTTCCGAAAGCAACCGTGTCAGGGCGTTAGATTGATTCGAGAAAGTGCTTACCAGAGTTAGATCATTTTCCGGAGGTGAGTCGGTGCGCGCACTGATCTCATTCCACTTTAAGAACACCGTCGGGACACCGGTCGAATCCTGTTCGGGGCGGATGATATGGGTGAAGCTGCCCGGAAGAGCGTCGGTTCGCTCGGGCACGCCCTTGCAACTAGCAATTTCGAAGCTTCCGTTCAAGGACGCGGCAGTGGTGGTGCCATTCTTGCCCGTGCTATATCCGTCAAACTTGATTCCAAATCGTCCGTCTATCTCACTTCGGTCAACTGGGAAGAACCTGTAATGCTTTTTGACGATTTCGATTTCGTATTGAACGCTGTCTTTAAAGTCCTTTGATATTTTCTTCGGCGACCATTTTCCCTGACGGTAGTCACTGACCGCCATCTGCAGCCGTAGTATTTTCGTGGTCTTATCCGGCGTAAACGAGCTCTCGTTATCTCCCGGTAACTTTGGCACTTTGACCGTGCTGTTTCCTTCTTCATCGGGTATTTCCGTGAATACCGGCCAAAACAGGAACACGCGTTTATCCACTACACATGGAATCAGATAGTCGCCCTGGATGTCCAAATCCACCTTTTCCCATGGCGACCACTGGCGGTAATCGTAGGTGCGATAATAATAGAGGTGTGGCTCTGCCCCTTTGGTCCGTCCAAACACATGGATGATCGCGAGGTCGCCGTCGTCTTCCTGATAGAAGCCGGCGATCTCGAGCTGTGCAACGCCGTCCAGCTTTTCAAGATAGTTTTGAAACGCGGTTTCTACAGTGTATTGATCAACCTCGTTCTGCAGCAGTTCGTTTTCCAAATCCTTGAAAAATGTCGAGCGGTCTATTTTTAGCTCCGGCTCGATCCAGTTTTCCGGCCAGAGAAACACTTTGCGGTTTGCCTCCCAAACACGATATTTGCGCATCCATTTCCACCAGTGCCAAGCGCTGTCGCCGGTGGGGCCGTCAGCATTCACCAACACCTTGGTGTTTTCCAGCCCCATGAAACAACGCTGGACAAACAATTGCACTGAACCAGAACCTTGCACCAGTCGGCTGGTCAACTGGCACGAACTCATTTCGACGTCGAGAAGATAATATGCATATAGATCGTTTGTGTTTTCCCATTTGCCGCTTGGGGCGTCCGCAGGTTCTGGCTGCGAGAGCATATAAGCAGCGAGGGCATCCCGTTTTCGCTCGCGCAGTACGTCCTGGATCTCAGCACTCAAAACGAACCATGTTTCGTCACCGAATTTGGAGAGCAGCAATTCCCTAATAGTTTTAGCGTGACTGTCGCTCATCGCGGCGGCAGCAAAAGTTAAAGTTGTATCCGCGGCCGCGTTGAGGTTCTCCAAAAAATAGAACGCGCGGCGCAAGCGTTCCCAGTTCTCAGCGAGCAGATAATCAGCCGGATAAGTAAGGTCAAGCGCACTAACCAATTTTTCGACATCGGCGGTAAGCCAAGTTTCGTCGAGCAACTCAACGTCGGCGGCAAAATCGGCCGCTGTCGCGTAAGATCCGGTGTCCAATTTTTCCAGTACTTTGAATAGTGTGATAAAAGTTTCCGGCAGGCTGTCGCGGAGGCGCAACAGACGATTTGTCCGTAAAAACGTGTCGATCTGAGTGAACACTCCGGTATCGTCCAGTGGCAGAGTTTGAAAGTCGAGCAGTTGCGCCCCGGTTGTGAGCGCAATTATTTGTTGCAATTCGTGAAGAGTAATCTTCCATTTCTTCCAAATCCCCGCCACTCGATTCGCCCAAAACCAACCATCAAAAGCTGTTTTGAGCGTTATGTAATCAATGACGCCGGTCGTTGCAGCGAAACTGTTCGTCAAATGGGTCAGCAGCGTATCGGGCAGAATTAGGTAGTCAGCGAGCAACCGGCCCGTCATCGCCTCGGTCAAACCCAGTTGAGCGGCGCTTTGCTGAACAACTTTTTCTTCCGATAGGGTTTTCGATAAATAGCCGAGCGCTCTGGTCGCCGCCAGAGCAAGATTTTCTGCCAGATTATCGTTAGCGGGAACGAGTAGATCCCGTAACGGAAATTGCAGGTCGGCATCCATTAGCCAGATCCGCTCATCAGGCGGAGCAGCTGTTTGCGGCTGCGTCGCAACGCTGTTGACCGCGTTGAGATAATCCGCGTCGGCTGACAGAGCATCAAGCGCCGCTTTTTCCTCATCCGACAATATGCCCTTGAACTGCAGCAAACGGCGCTCGGCATCGTAGGAAATTTTTGGAGCGAGAGTGTCAGGCAGTGTTTTGAAATCTACCGCATCCGGCAAGCTCGCAAGCGGAGCAGTGAAAACAGGATCGTAAAACTTTAGGGCGAGTCGCGGTGTCGTGAAAAACTGGTCGATAGCATCCTGATAAGCGGCGATGCCCGTGACAGCCGCTAGAGACGCGTCGGTCAGCAAGGTTGACCGCTCGGCTGCGGTCATCAGTCCGGTAAAACGCAGTACAGATTCGTACCTAATCGGAATATTGTTCGGCAAGCCCGTAATGTTTGCCGGAAAGGTAAACCCGGTCGGCAGATCCGATATTATTACTCGGCCAGGTTGTTCAAATAATTGATCGATCGCTTCCTGGTAAGTCAGTAGCCCGGTGACGGCTGCCAGCGACGGATCCGTCAGCAATGTAGTGCGCTGGGCGGCGGTCATCACGGTATTAAAATAGATCGCCGGCTCGTACGCTATACGAATTGCGCTTTTTATTGCCGGCGGAAAGTCGAAGCCGGAAGGCAAACCCGCAACCGTCGTTTCCAAATTCACTTCGTCTCGAAGAGCGGCGATAAAAAGCTGCACTGCGGCGTCGTCACGATTTAGTTTTTGTAGCAGCGTCGTCAACAGTGCCGTCAGGCTGTCCACGTCCGTCGGCGGAACGGCAGTCAGAAAATCGTACTGAGCCGGACTATATTCGGTTTGGATAAGCTGCAATTCTTTGCGCAAAGCGGCTAGAAATCGCACGGCATCGGATTCTTTCACCGCAGCTTTTGCTGTACGGTCAGCGGCGAGCAGCCAGTTGGCCTCATCGTAACTGAAACCGGTATTTTTGAGACGGTCGATATTCTCGACAAAGTCCAGGGCCGTTTTTGGATCGACAAAAGCGAATAAGTCCTTCTGAAATATTTTTAGTAGGATTTTCCAGTCTACGATCTTGATCTTTAGCAGCTTGGCGAGCCAGGCATGTCGCCAGAGAAATGAAAGATTCGAGAGCGTCAGATCGTCGTTGATATACGCTGTACCGTCAGACGCTTTAGTTAGTTCTTTAAGGACTATCAAATCGCTTTCGCGGATGCCGAGCGCCGCTAACACCGGCGCGTGATGGTCCGTGATGAACGCGCCAGTCGGCAAGTCCCCCGTTACGGGGTCAAGCAAGAACGCCGAGTCGACCGGATTGATTTGCCGTTTGTTCAAAAATAGATTCTGGTAAACAGCATTCGTCCTTTTTTCATGAAGTTGGGTAAAGCGGGTTTCCGTATTCAGATCGTCGAAAAGGGCACATACCTGTTCAACCATCGCCTTCTTGCCCAGCCTTTTTCGCAATTGACCAAAGTAAAAAAGATTGATCAGAAATGCTTCGTCAATTGTTCCGCTCCCGATTTTCGGATGACGAATGGCCAGGTCGAGCTCCCACACCTTCCAGTCTTTCAGCTTTCGCCACAGGCGCATGAAACGGTGAATGCGATCAAGCTTGATTGCGTCCAAAACCTGAATAACTTTTTGAGCCGTGTCGCATGAAGCGTCGAGATGATGCACCGTGATGTCACCGGTGGGATTTATAAATTTAAGGTCAAGGAGAACAAGCAGATCGTTGTATTCCGAACCGGTCTTTTCCAGAAAATTCTTGACGTTGCCGACTTTGTCCAGCCAGTTGGCACCGGTCACGCCCCAGACGGCCCGTTGGCCGACGGCCGTCGTATCAGCGTTAAAAATCAGATCTTTCTCGAAAAGGCCTGTGCCGGTCGGACCTGTACTAATGCCAAAATATTCGGCTGCAATATCACCATCCGTCGGATCATTCGGCGCAATTCCACCGCGCAATGTGCGCATCAAATCCCAGCGTTGAAGGTTGGTCTTCTGAAACGACGCTCTCACCTCTTCCGCGAACAGATCGAAAGGCAGGATCATCGGATACTTTGCAATGCGGAGTTTTGCGTATGCCTTGGGATTGACATATTGGGGAAAGGCACGCAGTTCGCCGGCACTCGTCTTGGTGTTACGCAGAATCTTCGCAAAAAAATTGGGGGTCGCCTTTTTCTTTAATAAGTATGTGACATCGTCTCCGTGAACTACCCAAAGGTCTGGGTTTGGCGGGGGCGGCCCAGGAGGTGGGTAAACCTGCGAGAGAGAAAAATCAGCGCCTAACTCAATCTTCTGCTTGTCATCATTGATCGAATCTCCAAACGCATTCGTAAAGGCGGCCGCAACGGCGGTTTTCGCTGCGGCGGGAGCAGCAGGGATAACTGTCAAACCAACCAACTCGAGATCGTTTTCCCCAGTTGTATCGACCGCGTCTTCCAACACTTCACACACCACATCAACGTAAGGCAGCGGCGTCAGTGCATTCTCACAATTGAGTTCAAGAAAGCCGAGATCGGGACGGCGGGCAAACAGAACATCTTTCACAGTAAACGCTGTGTTTTTCGCTTTACGCTCTTTGAGAAACATCAGCAGGTCGGCAAAATACGCCGCCGGGCCAAGGACGGAATTGCAATGCTCGCACGCGCACAGGTCGCCCGTCTTAAATAAATTGTTCCAATTCGGAAATGTTGCGAGTGCCGCGCTGTCAAACTTCAGCGCGTTCGGCAAACCTTCGGCTTCCAGCGCCTTGAGATCGGCGACAACAGTCAACACCGCGGCGTGCGTGTCGGCGGCGCGATTCCAGGTCACACGGGCGCTCTCGGCCGTAAATCCTGCCCGGCCTGCATAGCTTCGGACAAATTCGCTCTCCCCCATTCGGTACACCTGTTGTGCCGAATGCAGGTCGTCCGCCAGCAGAGCGTCAGTCTCCTCAAAGGTCGGGGCAAGTTTGAAAACTCTCTGAACGGCTTTGACCTCCAGCTTAAAGCTTTCGTCCGCTGCTTCCCCGCGAAAATCGCGGTGAACATTATTTTTCAAAAAATCGTCGACCGGCGTGGTAAGCAATTCGAAATTGTCGTGACGCTCGAGAAATCTGCCGATTGTTTCGGCGTGCCGCAGCCCGCGCGAACCGCCGTTTTTCAGCGCGCGCTCAAGCCCACCAGCAAATGCAGTGGTCGGGAAGGCCTCCCGAAATTGACGTTCCAATGTTCTTCCGTATATCTCCGCCTCCGGCAATTTTGCTTTCCCGACGGGTCGCTGACGTGGCTCGAGAGGCAATTTAATTTGCCCCTTAGCGTGCCTCGTCCGTACCAGATTTACCCATTCCTTCTCGCTCTTCTTGGCCAAGGTGCGAATCTGCTCGGGACTGCGCACGCCGAATCCATCCTTGATCGCTTTGACTACGCTAAAGTCACTTTGGGTCAAATTTGCCAATTCAAAAGAAGTGCGCAGGTCAGCAATTTCCGTCTTTTTGAACGACTTATCTTTTTCCAAAGCCTGCAGTAGTTCAGGTGTCAGGGATCGATGCTCGTTAAATAAACGAGCGAATTTCTCTTGTTTTTTCGCATCCTTGATACCGGCGTCATCCAACGCCGATTTTGCGAGCGTCGGTTCACTGCCCTCGCGCAAGGTTCGAGCAGCGTTGAACTTTAGGAACGCGGCTACCCATCGATCCGTATTTTCTTCGAATCGCCGGGAGATCTCATTTTGGGTAAAACTGCGGCTCAGCGCGCGACCTACGGCACCGGCATCGAGAGAAGCGAGGCGGTCAAGGATGGTGTTTAGCCGGTCTGCAACGCTTTGATCTTCCGCATATTCGTAAAACGAGCCGCCGAGAACGGCAAACCAGAAC
Source organism: Pyrinomonadaceae bacterium (assembly GCA_014379075.1). GTDB lineage: Bacteria > Acidobacteriota > Blastocatellia > Pyrinomonadales > Pyrinomonadaceae > OLB17. The sequence continues at coordinate 9,601 of JACMMN010000318.1, forward strand.
TCCGGCTTCACTGCTTGCTCTGCCAGCTTGTGTGCTAACACGAAACGGGCGAGGACATCTTTTTCAAAGCGCGTCTCGCCGGCCAGAAAACTCAAGTCCTGATGTTTCTCATCCTCTTCTAATTCTTCGACCTTCAACTTTTCAAGCAAGGGGCGTATTTCCCGCTGAATTTTCTCGAACAACGCCAAGTCATCGATGACGGTTAAATTCACCTCGGCCTCCGGCGGTGCGTTGAACACGATAGGAGATTCAGCCAACAGAGAGCCGTCGCCCGCGAATGCCCTAACGATCAGATCGGCGCTGTTTTTCTCAGCCTGGCGGAACTGACTTGGAGTGTAAGGAATCCGGTAAAAACCGCGCTTGTCGGATTGGGTTTTCCCTAACAGCTGCTCTTGCCGCAAGTCACGGTCAAAAGCGTGCACGGTCAGACCTTCGAGAGCTAGGGGTAAGCCGTCCTGATCGGTAACGCGTCCGGTGACGATGTAATCTTCGTTTGGTTTGATAGCCATTTTGTTTTCTCCACGTTGCTTTGGCGTGTTGCGTTACATCTACAATGCTTCAGTTTTCGTCGAACAATAGTTGTCAACGGCGGGCGAACAAACGCGCGTCGAAAAAGGCGGCAAAGCGGATTTAGAGCCTCCGTTATGCCTTATTCATATGCTGCAAAACCTTGAGCATTGCCGGCATGGCATACGCCCAGTTGTGACACTTAAAACTGCGCAAATTATTGATCGCCGCTTTGCACTGAAAGCACTTCAGATCAGCGATCGCTCGCGGTGCTTCGGTATTGACGAACTTTTGCTCACCCAGAATTACGCGAGCAATCATTTCACGGCTATGCACGTGTTCGAGCGCTGACGAGACGATGTCAAGCCAATTGGTCTCTCGCCTGCACTCGGCACAACGCTTGCGGTCACCGCTAACCCACAACGGAGCACCAATCGTGTCTGTCGGCATGCCGAGCAGCTCTTCAATTTTGCGAACGTCGGCGTCGCGCGTCAGCCACTTATTCCGTCCGGGCAGCGATGCCGGTGATTCATAAACTAGGCGAAAAATTTCGTCGCCAACAGGTATCGTATTTTGTGATTTGTTCATAGATTTACTCCGACCTGAAAGTCCGTCCAGATGGACAATCTTGGTAAAGTCTCGCGTAGTGCTAGACTTCATCGTCTATTCGTAGAGCAGAATGTGACACCCGGGAAGAGCTCTTTGCGTTAGCTTTAAACAGGCGGTGAACTTAGTCGCAATTGTAAAATGGAACGCAAAGTTCATAACCAATCTTATCGGTGACGTAATCATAGGTTTTATCTACTGCCGCAATTGGAACGGCTACAGGCGTCGCAAGAATGGTGACACCACCACCCACAACGAGGCTAAATGTTTCATTGGCCCCAATTTCCTTAAGACCTTCATTGACGGCCATTCCCGCACTGGAAGAATAATCACTCACGTCCAAAGTTTTCTCTAACCCCACTCCAATCGTGGCTCCAACGGCAAATGCCGCGACATACGGAGCAGCGGCGGTCGCCCCCGCCGCCAATCCGCCGCCTCCGGCGACTGTAGCGCCTCCGCCCGCCACCGCAGATCCGCCCCCGAGCAACGAACTGCCAAGAGCAATAGTTTCTAAGCTTCCTGCCAAGACCCCAGCAGAATCGCGCAGGACCGCACCGTAGTCTTCTTCCTTGATGCTCTCTTCGAGAGAAGCAGCTGAAAGCACTGCTCCGATAGGTCCGAGTGCCTTAAGCAACCCGCCGCCAATTCCAGGCAATCCCGCGGTGACCTTCGGAGGTAAAGTAACACCAGGGATGGGCTTTGCGAGATTCTGCAGCGCGCTCCTTGCCTGGTCAAGGATCGCTTTCGAGGTTCCGGTCGGCATTATTATTCTCGCTTGCGCCGCCTTGTTCGCGTGGGCCAGATTGTTTTGAATAAACCTTGCTGCATCTCGTGTCGCGTCTCGCGCTATTTGAGCGACGCGCGACGTTGAAGACGTGGTCTTTATCTGTTGAACCACAGTAGCTGTAGCGCGATCAGCATCCTTCATATACCGACCTAGGTTGTTCCCGGCAAACTTCTCCAAAATGACTCCTCGATCTGTTGGGATTTTGCTCCAGATTGACCGATCGACGACCGCATGAGCGCTTGCAGCCACTGAGGAGAGACTTCCCTTTGCAGATTCAATCTTCTTGTCAACCCACTCCGGCCACTCTCCGCTGGGGTCAACAAATGCGAGAGGGTTTGAAACATAGACATAAACGTTTATCCCCCCATCGATGGAAATTGGGTCGCAAGCCGTCCATCTCCCAAGCCACGGCAGATAATACCGCGCACTGTGATAGTTGAATCCGCTTTCCTCATCCCGCTCCATGCCTGTAAAGCGGTAACGCTTTGGCGTCTGGGTCTGGTTAGCTGTCGCCTGATAGGAGGTCGTGCCGTACGGATGATATTCCTCGTAAGAAATGATTTGCGCTTGATTGTCTAGCTCAAGCGTCGCGGAGCCGAGGTGGTTGCTGAGCTGGTAGCGGACTAATCTTATCGGCGTGCCGTCATTCACGGCGTTGCGGGTTTCGATCATGGCGATGCGGCGCGTATCGTCCATAACGTGCAGGGATTTGCGTTCCAGGCCCGCGTTAACCCCGCTGTGTTCGCGATAGACCTCTACGGCGCCGATGTAAAGACGTTCGCTTTTTCGGGTCGGAACGACGCCAGGATTACCCGCGTTCTCCGTTACTTTACGAACCCGTTCCCCGCCCGAATCGTAAACGTAATAGGTTGTTTCAGGGGTTCCGCCATCGATTCTTTGTTGCTCCGCGACGGCCTGCAGCTCGTCCTCAAAATTCCAATTCATCACCTGCAGGTGAGGCATTGCCGTCATAAAGCCGTGTTGCGGGTGATGAGGATAAGTGTACGTTTGACCGCCCACCTCGGTCGTATTTAGACGATTATTGCCGCTCTCGTAAACATAATCTCGCGTCCAGCTACCGGTTCCGGCGCTGTGATTCATTTCGAGAATATTGCCGGTCTGGTCGTACCGGTAGTTTTGTGTGTAATTGCGCCACGCCATGGCGTCACCCGCACCGTATCTTTTCAGGAACGGGCGATCATCCCAGTTGTCCTGCTGGTCGAAAGTAATTTGACCAATGTGTTCGCGTCCCGTTGCTTCGATCAACCGGTAAAGAGCGTCGTATGTGTAAGCCGCCGCCGGCTCGACAATTTGATTGCCAAAAAACACCGTCGGAATCGCGCGGTCTTCGAGATGGGTGATGTTACCAACGGGGTCGTAGGTATATCGCAAATCCTGCAACAACTGATTATCGGCTTTACGTGTTTCAAGACGAACCAGGCGAAAAGTTTCCGGGTCGTAGCTGTAGCTTGTAGCGACATCGTTTCCATAAACAATGCGCCGGCGCTGGCCTTTTTCGTTGTAGTCGATGTCCTTGACAAACAATTCGGGCGCAGCGTTCTGCGTAACGCGGACCGTTTCCAGCAAGTTGGCTTCGTTAAACTCCGGCTCGGTAATGCTTCCGTCTGGTGTTTGGGACCAAACCACGCGGTTCAGCGCATCGAAGCGATTCTCCGACGAAAAAGTGTAATCGGCACCGTCGAGTTGAGCGTCAAGGGCGCCTGACCAGTGTGGAGTATTCTTGTAATCCGTCGCTAGACGTCGTGTGCCGCGGCGCAAGTTACCCTTGAAATCATATTCAGTGAACTCCTGCTTTCCGGCCGTGTCGTAATGTGCAAAAGGCTTGCCTCGTAAATTCAATTGACGGTCGTTAGCTTGACCCTCGCCATAAATGATCCTTGCGAAGACATTGTCGAGAGCGGCGGCTCCGTCGCCGCCTTCAACTCTGGAATGAACAGGCCGCTGAAGTTCGTCATAGGTGTAAGAAAAAATATGATCACGGCCGTCCCATCCCCGGATCGGATTTCCGGCGACGTTGTTGAGCATCCACCGCTCGCCGGCGTCCATGCTCTTCTGATAAACCCTATGCCCGAGCATGTTGTATTTGTAGAAAATGACGGTGTTGCCGCGCGCATCGACGATGCTGCGGGCATTTCCTTCAACGTCGAGAACAACGCGGGTTTGATAGAATTCATCGATGTTCGCCACGCGGTTATGATCGATGCTGAGGATCGGGCGACCCAAAGTGTCGAGGTGGACGACGGTCGGCGTATTGTAGTGAGCCGCGGCTTTTTGGGCGGCCGCTTTTTCCTTGACCGGATCTTTTCCCGTCGCAATAAGTTGGGCATTGATCAAATTATCAACACGAAGACGATGCCATTCGCTTTCTTCGACCGTATCGTTTTGGTCGAAGCTGGCTTGCATCCACGAATCGAACTTAACCCTGGAAAACGTCTGATCGGGAAATTCCGTTTTCACCAGGCGCCCGAGCGA
>JACMMN010000319.1 GCA_014379075.1 Pyrinomonadaceae bacterium
ACGAAGTAGGGTTGTCGGCACTGGATGTTCCCCATCGATTTGTTACTTCATTCAATTATGATCTGACGGCGTTTGACAAGGTGGAGAATCGGATCGCGAGAGCCTTTCTGACCGGGTGGCAGGCAAATGGTATTTTCCAGATCCAATCCGGCCAGCCGATCACGATCCGCTCGGGCATCGACAGCAATCAAAATCTCGATGCGGCCGGCGACCGGGCCATTTTCAATCCCGATGGCGATCTTAACATCGGCAGCGGCATTCAGGCCGTCGCTCTGGTCGGCGGTGTGATAACACCTGTTGCCCTCGGCGATCCGGGAACGGTTGCCTATGTCGCCTTGAATCCAAATGCCGGTTTTGTTCAAACGGGTTTCCTTGCCCGCTCGAACGTCGGACGCAACACCTTCCGGACCAAAGGATTTAACGAAACCGACATGGTCCTCATTAAAAACACGCGATTTGGCCCTGACGGACGATTTAACCTCCAGATAGGCGCGGAAATAATCGACGTGTTCAATCAACGCCCGCGAACGATCGGCGGAACGGGCGCCCAGGTCGAAGCCTTGTTTACAGGCGGCGTGGGAGCTCAAACGGCGGCGTTTTCACTTCCACAGAACGCAAATTTCCTTAACTACGACGTCGGTACCTTTACAGGCCGCACGATCACAATGAGGGCCAAGTTCATTTTCTAGAACTTTGCAATGCTGTCGCCGATCCTGATCTTCCTTCCGTCAGAGGTCGGCACACTGGGCAACTCGTTTGAGTTGCCTTTTTTTCGTTTGCGTGTGCTAAATTGAAGCATCGATCAAATAGCCGCAACAATGCGCAGGAAGCATAAAAAAAGATCTTTTTTTCCTGCGACTTTTTTGCCTTTTTTCGGCAATTCCATCTTACGTACGAATATGGATCCGTTAGCAAACAAGATAAGGCCGCAAAATCTGGACGAATACGTCGGCCAGCAGCACCTCGTGGGGCCGGAAAAACCTCTGCGGCTGGCGATTGAGCAGGGACACGTTTTTTCGTTCGTGCTTTGGGGAACGCCCGGGACCGGCAAAACGACGCTCGCCCGCATTTATGCAAACGCAATAAATGCCGACTTTCACGAGCTTTCCGCCGTTTCCGCCGGGAAGGACGATATCCGCAAGATCGTTAATAAACCGCTCGAAGACGACCGCCCGCGAGTCCTGTTTCTTGACGAAATTCACCGCTTCAACAAAGCCCAGCAGGATTTTCTGCTTCCCTTCGTTGAAAGCGGCGAATTGGTTTTGATCGGCGCGACAACTGAAAATCTAAGTTTCGAGATAATCCCGGCGCTTCTTTCACGACTGCGCGTTTTCGTTTTGGAAGAGTTCACGGCCGAAGACATGGCCGCGATCATCAGCCGCACCGGTTTCAAGATCGACACGGACGCAAAAAATTGGCTCATCGAAATGGCGAACGGCGACGCCCGCCAGGCGATCACGATGATCGAGAATACCGCTCGGCTTTATGAAACCATCACGCTCGAAACGCTGAAGGAAACGCTGCAATCCAAGTTTCTCCGCTACGACAAAAAAGGCGAGGAGCATTACAACGTCATCAGCGCCTTCATAAAATCGATGCGTGCAAGCCAGCCCGACGCTGCGATCTACTATCTCGCCCGGATGATCGAAGGCGGCGAAGATCCAAAATTCATCGCCCGCCGCATGGTCATTTTCGCGTCCGAAGACATCGGCCTCGCCCAGCCAACCGCACTCGTCGTCGCCAACGCCGTCTTCCAGGCCGTCACGACCATCGGGCTGCCCGAATGCATTCTCAATCTCGCCCACGGCGTCGCCTATCTCGCCAATGCGGCAAAAGACCGAAGCGCGAACGACGCCATCGCCGCCGCCATGGAAGATGCCAAAAAATACGGCAACCTGCCCGTCCCGATGATCCTCCGGAACGCCCCGACCAAAATGATGAAAAGTATGGGCTATGGCAAGGGCTACGAAAAATATACTCAGGAAAATCTTCTCCCCGATCAACTAAAAGGTAAGAAATATTTGAGCTCCAAAAATAAAGAATGAGTAGCTTCTCTTTTGAGTTCTGATATCTGGAATCTGGAATTACTCTATTCCTGAAACTATTTCCATGCTATATTCGTTCTATAAAAATGACTGAAATGCGATTTTGGTCAGAATCGAAATTATGAAAGATGCCGTACAGCAACGGGACACTAAGGCCTCGATACTCAACGCGACCGACCGCCTGCTCTCCCGCCATGGCTATAGGAAGATGACTATCGATGATCTGGCGGCAGAGGTCGGCATCGGCAAAGGCAGCGTTTACCTGCATTTTTCGAGCAAGGAAGAGATCGTGCTGTCACATATCGACCGCATTATCGAGCGGCTGAAAACGAGGTTACACGCTATCGCCGCCAAAGATCTGAGTTGCGATGAGCGGTTGAAGCTTATGCTCGTCGAGCGTGTAATGTTCCGTTTCGATAGTGTCCAGCATTACACGCAAAACCTGAACGATATGCTCGCGCAGATACGCCAGAATCTTCTTGAACGCCGAAAACGGTATTTTATCGAAGAAGCCCGTATATTCGCGCAGGTCATCGAAGAAGGCGGAAAAACCTTCGAGTTGGCCGGTGCCGATCCGCTCGAATCGGCCAAAACTTTGCTGTCGGCGACAAATTCCCTGCTTCCATTCAGTTTGACCACAAGCGAGCTCGGAGAACGCGGCGAGATCGAAAGCAAAGTGCGGCGCCTGGCCGACGTGCTCTTAGAAGGATTGATCCGCCGCAAATAAGTCTTAAATTTGATATTTTGATCTTTCGCAAGGAGTAAACCGCAATGAAATATTTATGTCTATTGTTATTCGTCACTGGCTTCGTTTTATATCCTCTTAACACTCCGGCCCAGCAAGCTGCTCCGCCTGATATGTCGATCGACGCGGCGACACGAGCAGCCGTTATCGAAAATCTCCTTAAGGAGCTAAACGATTCTTACGTCTTCTCCGAAACGGCAAAGAAAATGGAGGCTGATGTGCAGAATCGGATCAAGATCAAGGAATACGACGGCATCGCCACGGCTCGCGCCTTCGCCGACAAACTTACGGCCGATCTTCAATCGGTAAGTAAAGACAAACATCTTCGGGTTCGATTCTCCGCAAAACCTATTCCCGTTCGCGGCGAAAAAAGAGAGCCGACCGCGGAAGAGATCGCGCAAAGCAACTGGTTTAACAAGCGTGTAAATTTCGGCTTTGAAAAAGTAGAACGGCTAAACGGCAATGTCGGCTATATCAATCTGCTGGGTTTTAACGATCCGGAAGCCGGAGCGGCGACCGTGGCAGCGGCGATGAGTTTCGTCGCAAATACCGATGCTTTGATCATCGATCTGCGTCAAAACGGCGGCGGCGATCCGGCGATGGTCGCGCTGATCTGCTCGTATCTGTTCGGCGACAAACCGGTTCATCTGAACGACCTCTACTGGCGAAAAGGCGACAAAACGGAAGAATTCTGGACCAAACCAACGGTCGCCGGGAAAAAATACGGCAGCAAGGACGTTTACGTTCTGACCAGCAGCCGCACTTTTTCGGGAGCTGAAGAATTTTCCTACAATCTTAAAAATCTGAAGCGCGCAACGATCATCGGCGAAACGACCGGCGGCGGCGCACATCCGGGCGGCATGGTCCGGCTAAACCAAAATTTCGGTGTTTTCATCCCCAGCGGCCGGGCGATCAGCCCGATTACAAAAACCAATTGGGAAGGCACGGGAGTGGAACCCGATATTAAAGTTCCTAAGGAACAGGCCTTGAAAACCGCTTACAGCATGGCTCTCACCAAACTGGTTGAAACCACAAAGGAAGAAAATATAAAAGCCGCAATAAAACAGGATATTGAAAAGCTGCAAAAGGAACTGGAGGAGATGCGGAAGACAAGTCAAAAGTAAAAAGGCAAAGGTCTAAAATAACCAGATCTGAATCGTCCAGTTGTTGCTTTTACTTTTAACTTTTTACCTAATGGTTTTACCTTTTCCAATAATGCTTTATCTTAAGATCAAGCATCGGAAAGGGGCAGTATTCGACGTTTCTCCCGGTTTCGCGGAGTTTTTGCACCATCGGGATGGCTGCGTCGGCGTTTCTGGTATGGACGATCACGGTTGCGGCCCGCTGCAGTTCCGGCCTTTCATTCAGCCATTCGGCGATGGCGTAGCCGGTGTTGGCGGCATCGCCGTGATCGTTCGATTCATAATGATGCGGAAGCAGATCGTGATCGAGAAAGATGGCGTCGTAGCTTCCCTCTGCCAGCAATTCCTTTGCCTCATCGACCGTTTCGGCGATCGCTAATTCGTCGCCGTCGAACCTCTTTTCAAACCAACGGTGCCGTCGACGGTCGTCGTCCAAAAGAAATACTGAAATAGGCGCCCGATCGGCGGAAAGATCGGCTAAACCCAACTTTATCAACAAACTGCGAACAATAGTCATACTCTAAACAATCATTGGTAAACGAATTTTACTATAACATAACTGGAGTGCAGGCACTCTTGCCTGCACTGAGCGCAGTCGGAACGCGGGCACCCGTGCCCGCAATGAACGTTGCTTCAACGCGAACAAAATTTTAGCGAGAGGCTGGAATGCGGCAGCCGAACGCGTTCGCGGACTCCGCGGGCGGGCAAGGTGCCCGCGTTCCGGCCTTTATGCTATAATCCAACCTGCTCCCCACCATCTTATGCCCAACGAAGCCTCCAAAAAATACAAACTTAAAGCCGTCCCCGACACCCGTTTTGATTTCGACCACGCTTCTTTCACTGAATCTCCAGACGTTTGCTCACTGTGTTTCGGCTCCGGAATGGAAGTCGTCTCCGGAAAGGGCGCTCGCCCGTGTGCGTGTCGCAAACAGACCGCACATTCAAGTCAGTTAGATAAGGTCCGACTGCCTAAACGCTACGCCAATTGTCATTTCAACAACTACGCGCCGCTCAACCTTACGCAGGAACGCGCTCTCAAACGCTCTTTAATTCTGACGAATGAATATCCTGCGGAAGAACGCGGCCTCGTGTTCATGGGGACGGTAGGGGTCGGCAAAACGCATTTGTCCGTGTCGATATTGAAAGGCCTTACCGAACGCGGTTTCACTTGTTTGTTTTATGAATTCGGCTCTCTGCTAAAAGAGATTCAGGATTCTTACAATTCGAATACTCGATCTTCGGAGCTTGGCGTGCTAGCCCCCGTTTTCAATGCAGATGTTTTGGTGCTCGATGAACTAGGTTCCTCAAAACCGACCGACTGGGTTCTAGACACGATGGCTCACATCATTAACACCCGTTATAACGACAAAAAACTGACGATCTTCACCACTAATTATCCTGACGAACGACCGAATGAGGGTAAAGAAACGCTCGAAGACCGTATCGGTGTCCGCCTCCGTTCCCGCCTTTATGAGATGTGCAAAACCGTCACGCTCACCGGCGACGACTACCGCCGAAACTTCGACAAGTCGCCGCATATCCGAAAATAGTAACCACTCCACGTCGAATCGCCTCCCCTTTCCAGAGTTGTTCATCCACGAACGACCTTTTTTGATTCAATTTCAAATACGATTTTCCGAAGCCATCTCCGGCCGTGATCAAAGTTTGCGCGGCGAACTCGACACCGCATTAGAGATCGTTTGTGAAATGGACGTTCGGAATGAATTAGGCGAAAGGAAAAATGTGGATGGAGTGAATGCCGCGTTCGATATGAATGAATCGGTCATTTGGATGATCCGAATGATTCGAAAGCAACCCTGCTCATTTTGGACCTTCGACCAATCCCGCATAAATCTGATACTGGGCGCTTTTTTTACTGAATTAACTTTTGCGCGATCTCGACTTCACGAAAAAACTGACTCGAACACTCCCAATCAGACCATAATTCCACGAAGTTAAATAAAGTTAAAACTTTTTCAACAAAATACTTCCCTTTTTTACAAAAATAGTTATAATACTCGTGGCAGATAACTCACCTGTCCCCTTACACACCAAAAAATATGCCCGCTACAATAGAACTTTTACAAGAAGGCCGCTACCGCATCAATCAGGAATCCGCAAATGACGGCAACTCCACTGTATATGATGCTTACGATACCGTCCGCGACACAAACGTGGTCGTCAAAGAAATTCCCGTTCGCCTGAACAAGGTTACGACCGTCTCTCAGCAGGAGCTGATGAAGCTCGCATTTGCGAGCCAGGCAAAGATACTTACGGAGATTCACCACGACTCTCTATTGCACGTCCAGGATTTCTTCTCCGAGATCGGCCGTCAATATCTGGTCATGGAATCCGTAGACGGCGATGATCTTGGCGTTTTGCTTGAGAGAAATAATAGCTCATTCCCACTGCCCGACGTGTTGAGCTGGGCAGACCAGATGCTGGATGCTCTTACCTATCTCCACAATTTCAAGCCGCCGATCATCCATCGCAACATCCGTCCCGAACACATCAAGCTGAATTCTGCGGGCAGGATCAAATTGCTCGCGTTCGGCCTCGCGGAAGGCTCTAACAGCCAGGTCAATACCGCACTTACGGACGAATCTCCTGACGCGGCGGACATCAGCTATTCCCCACTCGAACAGATCTGGGAAGGCCTCGACGCCGCTTCGCAAAAGGTCATCACAAAAAGTTATGACGAAAAATCGGAACGCGTCCTGAAACAACCGGCCGATGCCCGGAGCGACATTTATGCTCTCGGAGCCACGCTCTACCACCTTTTAACGGCAACAAAACCGGTCGATGCTCTCGAACGCTCGATTGACGTCATGGACGGTAAACCCGACCCGCTTCGCATTCCCAACAAGGTCAATCCGATGATCCCGGGCGAGATCTCAGACGCTTTGATGAAGGCAATGGCGGTCAAGCGTGAAAACCGCTTTGATTCGGCGTCGATCATGCGTCAAGTTCTTCGTACCGCACTGGTACGCGTTAAGGAACGCGAAACTGAGGAAGCAATGGAACAGCAGGAAGCTGCTGAGGATTTAAAAGCTGCCCAAATTCAAACGAGGCACATTCCTCAGGCGATCGAAGAGACTTTGGAACCTGAAGTTGATCCGTCGGACCAGCAGAAACTCGAGATGGAAGCGGCACAGCTTTCACAAACTGAGATTATAAAGGATCAGTTGCGTCAGGCCGAAGAACAGCGTCTTTTGGCCGAACAGCGTGCCGCGGAAGCCGAACGGCGGCTTCGAGAACAGCAGGCAGCCATTGCCGTTCACGTTACTCCAGTACCGGCATTTGCAAATCCTGACGACGACCTCCTGCAAATATTGACTCCCTCTTTCCCTGCTCCCAGCGAGACCTCCGGAGCGATGGAAGCTCATTCTTTATCGGAGGATCGCGAGGAAGTTATCGAAGTACCCGAAGAAAATGCTGTTCATGAATCGATCGAACCATTCGAAGAAACGCCTTACTTTATGGCGGAGCCAGCAGAAACGGTCGATGAAGGAGCCGAAACGGTTTCGGTTGAATCTGCTCCACCCGTGCTTTTTGTAGAAACGGTCGTAGAACCGGCCGAGGTAGTCGCCTACAGCTCGATCGTTTACGAAGACCCTACCGCGATTCAGGAAGACAACGATGTTGAGCCAAAGGAGGGGCGGAGCTTAGGAATGCCGGTGATAGCTTTGGGCGTCGTCGCGGTGTTGATCATTGTCGTTGCCGCCTGGATGCTGATGCCTAACAGTTCGGGCGTGGCAGAATCGCCAATCCCCGCTCAGTCGAGCGTGCCCTCTGAACCGGCGTCCGAGGTTCAGTCTGTGATGCCTACGGACTCAGCTCCGGTGAACGCTCAAACCACCTATACTGCACCAGTTGCGAGCGAGCCATCGAGCTCTCAACCGGTCAGCGATGCTTCCATCACACCTGACGTATCAGGCCAAAAAGTTAAGAAGCCAGCACCTACCCCAAAACCAGCCGTTAAGGCAACCCCTTCACCGAAGAAAGCCGTTACGGTCGAAGATCTGATCAATGACAACTAGTTAGATGGTTCCCTCTAAAACCTAAGGATTAACGCTATGAATCTTGCCTACACCCGCCAAATGAAACTTGCACACCTGAAAATCGTCTCACTCCTCGTGTTGACGTCGTTCGTACTAACTTTCGCTATTACTGTGTCTGCCCAACAGCCGCAGTTAAGCCTCGCGGACCTATTGATCGCATTAAGATCGAAAAAAGTCACCCTGCTTGAGCGCAATGCTATCCTGACTGAAGCCGTAAAACAGCGAGGCGTCACCTTCACTTTAACGCCGGATATTGAAAAAGAGCTTGCCGCAACCGGTGCAGACAAGGGGCTTATCGATTCAATACGGCAAAAGATCGCCGCCTCGAAGCCGGCTCCAGTCCCGATAGCCACCCCTATTCCTACACCGACGCCTCCGGATTATTCGTTCTTTCAGAAGAGAGGCGATGTCAATTTAGGAAAAGGTGAATTTACCCTCGCGCTTGCTGATTACAATAAGGCCGTCGAGCTTAAAGCCGACGATCCTGTCTCGTTTCTAAATCGCGGCAAGGCCCATTACAATTTGAAATCTTTCGATAAGTCAATCGCCGACTATGACAGATCAATTGACCTCAACCCGAAGGAATCAGTAGCCTATTACAATCGCGGTGTGTCGTATGAAAAGATGGACAATGCTTCGAAGGCAATAACGGACTATCAAAGAGCAATTCAGCTTGACCCAACGAACGAATTGGCGAAATCAAGCCTCAAAAGATTGCAGGATGAAGAAGCAAAGGCTCTGGCAAAAGCCCAGACCACGACGGTGCCCCAGCCCGCAAAAATACCGGAGTTTTTAAATCTGGGAAGTTTGAGTGCGGATAATGCAACACGTATGGTAACGCCCGTCTATTCGCCGATTGCCCAGAGATCGAATATTGAAGGAAAGGTAACGGTTGAAGTGGAACTGGACGAAAAAGGAAATGTCGTTCAGGCAAAAGCAACGACGGGACATCAATTGCTGCGAGGGTCGGCCGAAGACGCCGCCCGGAAATCAAAATTCAAACCGGCAATGTTTGGCGATCTGGCACTTAAGGCGAAAGGAACAATTAATTATAACTTCAGCCTAAAGGCAAAATCTTAATCTTCTGAATCTACAACTAAGCCCGTTAAACAAAAAAGCACCTGCTGACGGGTGCTTTTTAATGTTCAAAGTTCCGTCTTAGTCTAATTTCGAGAGATAAGGACCGAACTCTGAATCAATGCGATATTTTGTTTCTAGTAACTCCCAACCAAGGAAGTCGTTTTAACACCGCCCGCTTCCTGGGCGATCTTCACCCCGACGCTGGCTCCGATACGCGTCGCACCGGCTTCGAACATCGCCCGAGCATCCTCTATGCCCTTTACACCGCCGGACGCTTTGACACCCAATGAACTTCCGACCGTTCTGCGCATTAGGGCAATGTCTTCGACGGTGGCCCCGCCCTTCGAAAACCCGGTCGATGTCTTCACAAAATCCGCCCCGGCGTTTTTGGAAGCCAAACACGCGCTCACCTTTTCTGCGTCCGTAAGCAATGCAGTCTCGATAATTACCTTGCACAACACGCCATTTTCATGGGCTGCTTCCGCAACTGCCCGAATATCATCCTCGACAGTGCAAGTGTCCCCGGATTTTAAGGCTCCGATGTTAATTACCATGTCCACTTCCCGCGCACCATTAAAAATAGCTCTGCGTGCCTCGTAAGCCTTAACATCGGACAACGTCGCACCGAGTGGGAAGCCGATGACCGTACAAACCGGAACTCCGCTTCCCTTCAAAAATTCCGCCGCCTTTTTTACCCATCCCGGATTGACGCAAACCGACGCAAAACCGAACTGTGCAGCTTCCTCGCAGAGTTTTCTGATGTCGGACTCGCTGGCCTCCGGCTTGAGAAGCGTATGATCGATCAAACTCGCCCAGTCGCGGGCCGTTCCCGTGTCACCGAGAACGCTTCCGATCCGCGACGCTCCTGCATCGACGATCCGCTGAACATCCGCGCTGCAAAAAGAAGGTGATTGGTCTTCGCCGCCGAGTTTTGCAAGAACGAGGTCGGTTATCTGCTCGACCAATAGTTCATAATTGCCATTTTGAAACATATATATTGGGCGGATATTTTATCACTTTTTGTAACGTCGTTCGATCTCGTCGATCTTGCCGACCCGTTTTTTATGCCTGTCTTCCGTCAGTTCGCTCGTCAGAAATGCCTTGGCAATTTCCTTTATTTCATCAAAAGAATTTTGACCGCTTCCCAGACTCAATACGTTGGCTCCGTTATGTTCCCGGGCATTTTGTGCAAGGGTTGCCGAATAACACGCTGCTGCCCGAACACCCGGAATTTTATTTGCCGTCATGGCGCTTCCAATCCCGGCTCCGTCGATGACAATGCCGAGATCGACCTGTTTGTTTCCAACCGCCGTTGCCACTGCAAGTGCAAAATCCGGATAATCCACAGGATCCGTCGAATTGGTGCCCAGATCGCGGATATTAACGCCAAGTCCGACGAGAAAAACCTTTAACTCTTCCTTAAGGGCATAACCGCCGTGATCCGAACCGATCGCGAGCGATTTCGCAGAGATGGACGGTGTTCGTGAGCCTTTCCTGATCAGTTCGATGCGTTTTTCACTTACGATGTCCTGAGCTAGAGGTGTAAGTCTTGCATTGTCCGCAACCCGTACTTTTGCACCCGCCTCAAGGCCTCGAAGGTCATTTTCCGTTATCAGCGATTTCGCGGATTCGTCGCGGTCGAATTCCCTGTTTTTCTTTTCCTGAAGCGAGTTGACGATGACGTGTTCGGGCCATTTCGGTGATGCTTGTTCCGCTTCGACCGGCGTGTTTCTTAAAACATCTCGAACCAATTCCCTGACTTTTTCGCGGGTTTCTTTACTGACAGATGACATAAATTCGTGACTCTTCGATTTTTCCCCGGCAACTTGTAAATTACCCGTTGTTTGAATAGTATTTCTAAAAGCCGTTTCAATCAAACCGAATTATATGTCAACTCAATCTTCAAAAATCGCAATGACCGAATTTACCAATCCCAATTTTGAAGTTCTGTACACCAGCGAAGAAATTGCCGCGAGAATTAAGGAACTCGGAGTACGGATAACGGCCGACTATGCCGAAAAAGAACTGGTGCTGGTCGGAGTTTTGAAAGGTTCATGTATTTTTATGGCTGATTTGATGCGGGCGATCGATCTCAATTTAACTATCGATTTCATGGCGGTTTCGAGCTACAAGGACGGAACAAGATCGACAGGGGACGTTGAAATCTTAAAGGATTTGAGCAATCCCATTCGGGGCAAGCACGTTATGGTTGTGGAAGATATTGTCGATACTGGCTTGACACTGTCGCGGTTGCTCGAGATTTTGGAATCCCGCGGAGCCGCTTCGATACGCCTGGCGAGTTTTCTCGATAAACCCGAGCCGCGTATTAAAACGGAACTAAAGATCGATTACACCGGCTTTGTCGTGCCGAATAAATTCGTCGTCGGTTACGGCCTCGACGCCGCCGGACGTTATCGAAATCTGCCTTTTATTGCGGTTGTCAAAAATCCGGACGAATTGTAATTTTTCAGAGTCCTTATTTTCGTCTTTTCGTGTATTTCGTGGATAACGGTTTTAAGAGTATCCACGAAATACACAAAAAAGAAAATAGGTTGAAATTTAAAAAGATAGATCCAGCCGTTATTTGTGGGCAGGTAGTGTCCTAAAGTAATTCTGCCCCAATCTAATGATTCGTAATTCATTCAGGTCGCCGTTTGGAATGTTTTTGTCAGCCATATATTTAATTGTGTGTTGTATTCTCGGCAATAGCGTTCTTACTTCGGACGAAAACGCAATTGGTTTTGGTTCGGCTTTGATTCTGATAACGGCTCCTTGGTCATTTTGGCTTGCAAAGCTGTTCCCGCTTAATGACAACACGTTTCTTATGTTAGTCGCTCCTGGCGTATTGATTAACACCATCATTCTTTACTTTGTGGGTCTTCTTATCACCAACCTCATTCGAACTTTGAGGGGCTAAGAGGGTCACACCCCTAGATTAGAACACTGCCCGTGGGCATGACTTGACTTCATCCTGACCTTTCCCTATACTTTAGGTTTTTCGGCTAACGAGGATTTTCGGCCTGCCGGTGAAGGAGATAATAACTAAATGAGTTACGCAATTATAAGAACAGGCGGAAAGCAATTCCCGGTCGAAAGCGGGCAGATACTTCGCGTGCCGAGGATCGATGAGAAGGAAGGCGGCAAAGTGAAACTCGAAGCAATGCTCACCGGAGAAGGAAAAGACGCGGTTTTAGGCGGCGGTGCAACGGTCGCTGCAACAATTCTAGGCCACGGCAAAGCTGATAAGATCATTGTTTTCAAAAAGAAGCGCCGCAAACAGTACAAACGCAAACAAGGTCACCGTCAAGGTTACACGGAGATCAAGATCGAAAAGATTTAAGGGAGAGTGCGGATTGCGGAATGCGGAATGCGGATTTGTCAGAACCGGGAGCTATCGGTTTCTTAAATCCACAATCCTAAATCCTGAATCCAAAATCGAGATATGGCACATAAAAAAGGTGTAGGTTCATCCAGAAACGGCCGTGATTCAAATGCACAGCGGCTCGGCCTCAAGAAATTCGGCGGCGAGCATGTCCTCGGCGGCAACATCATCGCGCGTCAGCGCGGCACGAAATGGAAGCCCGGC
>JACMMN010000320.1 GCA_014379075.1 Pyrinomonadaceae bacterium
CAAAATTAAGATTTTATCGCCGCCAACCTTATCGAGATTAGTAGACTGTTTTTGAATCGCTGATATTGGATATGGTTTTGCATCGTTTCCGATATTGATGCCGACAACCTAGGTTCGCGGCTCAAGCGTCGCGTCCAGCTTTTCTCCAATTCTGACCGGCATCCGGCCGACCTCTTCTTCCCATGTCGCGGATTCATATTTGTTTTCCGCAAGGACCTTATCGTCCGGACGCAATACGCGGCCGTTCGGATTTTCTCGTTTCCAAATGCCGAACGACAGTTCGTCCGTGTCGACGCTGACCAGCTTTTGGCCCTTGAACGCTCCCTGGATCGCTTCGCCGGAAACCTGCTGCCACCACGAGCCGCTTTCTTCATCACGCATGATGAAATTCTGGTTATTAATGCCCGCAAGCCGGAAATTTAGTTCTTGTCCGTTCACGACGGATTCCCACACCACACCGGTGTGACACAGCGTTCAGTAGGTCGCCGTAATCGGCTTTCCCCCGACGACGTCGTGCACGACGTGATGATATGCCATCTGCCGCACCGGATACGCGACCGACTCGCCGCCGACGTTGACCGCCAAAACCATGTCGTCGTCCGCTACGAAATTTGCCTCCGAAACCTTCGCGTAATTTGCATTGGCGAGCGGATTGAACATCCACTCGAAATGATTCTGTCGGGCGAGCCAGGTGAAACCAAAAATTATTATCAGCGGAATGAGCAACGCCGCTTTGCCGAACCATCGTTTTGAATTTGTCCAGATAAAAACGGCCAGGCCGACTCCCGCAAGTGCCGCAATCACGGTCAGAACGGGCGACCAGCTTCGCAAAATAAAGGAAGATTCAATATTCCCGGAGCTCTGCGCGGCAAAAGGCTGGATCAGCCAGATCGGCGTAAAAACGATGGCTGCAACGGCGATGGTTATTAACACTAAAACCAGCCATGCTGCTATTGTAAAAAGCGGTTTTCGATTATTATTGAGCATTTTTGCAATACGAACTTTCTTAACGCCTAGCCACGCGTTCACGGCGTGGTCAGACTATCGGATAAATCTTTACGCTTCTTCCTCATCTACGGTTCCGTCGCCGTCTTTTTTCACGCCGAATTTTTCGAGGCGATATTGTAGCGTCCGGAACGTCAGCCCGAGCAGCTTTGCCGATTTGGTGATGTTGTTGTCGGTGCGGTCCATGGCCTGCATTATCAGGCTGCGTTCTACGTCTTCGAAATTCACGCCGTCGGCCGGCAGTTTGAATAGATCGCCGGAACTGGACGGATTCGTTCCCTGCGTCATTTCGGGCGGCAGATCATCCAGCGTTACAGTGTCGTTCTCGCACAGCAGAATCGCCCGTTCGAGCGCCGATTCGAGTTGGCGGACGTTGCCCGGATAGGTGTAATCGGTCAGAAGCCGTTTGGCATCGGGTGCAAGTGTGATCTTGCGTTCGGTTCCGCGTGTATGTTTTTTGACGAAATAATCGATGAGAACGGGTAGATCGGTGCGCCTTTCGCGAAGGGGCGGAATTTCTATCGAGAGTACGTTCAGGCGATAATAAAGGTCTTCGCGAAAACGCTTTTCCTCTACCATCTTTAAAAGATCGCGGTTAGTCGCGGCCAGCACGCGCACATCGATCTCGATCTCTTTTATCCCGCCGACACGGCGAATTTCCTTCTCCTGCAGTGCCCGCAGCAATTTTGCCTGAAGCGCAATATCCAGTTCGCCGATCTCGTCCAAAAACAATGTTCCGTTATTCGCTATTTCAAATAAACCCTTTTTCTCGGCGACCGCACCGGTGAACGAACCCTTTTCATGCCCGAAAAGCTCCGATTCGAGTAGATTTTCGTTGATCGCCGCGCAGTTGACGGCCTGAAAGGTTTCGTCCGTTCGCAGGCTGTTCTTGTGCATCGAGCGTGCGATCAATTCCTTACCCGTACCGCTTTCGCCGCGAATCAGCACAGTCGAATTCGATTTCGCGATCTTCAGGATCAGCTTCTTGACCTTGTCCATTTCCGGCGAAACGGAAACGATCTCGGCGTCGAGTGTCGAAAGTTTCTTGAGCGCCCGCGAAACCGTTTCGAGCAGTTTTGCCTTGTCATAGGGTTTTTGCAGATAGTCGAACGCGCCCAAACGCAGAGCATCGACCGCCGAATCCACCGAGCCGTGAGCCGTTAAAAGTATGACAATTATCGACTTATCGAAATTTGTCAGCTCCTTTAAGAGGTCCAGCCCACTCATCCCGGTCATTTTCAGATCGGTCAGCACCAGGTCGAACCGGCGGTCTGCGACAAATTTCATCGCCGCCTCGCCCGAACTTGCCGTCGTCACGTCGTACCCCTCGCCCGACAGGATCATTTCCAAAATTTCACGCTGACTTTTCTCGTCGTCAACAACTAATATTGATTTTCTTGCCATATTTCCATTTTGCCACAATATTCATCAGCCACGAATTACAGCAATGTCGCGAATAAAAATGATTCATATTATTTGCGCAATTTGAGGCTAACTTTCTGCTCTCGCCAGCTTTACCGTAAATTTCGTTCCTTCGCCCACAGTCGATTCAACCTCAATTGTCCCATTGTGGATCTCGACGATCTTATGGACGATCGCGAGCCCTAATCCGGTGCCGGTTTCCTTGGTCGAAAAATACGGTTCGAATATTTTCGCCAGATTTTCCGGCGGAATTCCGTTTCCGGTATCCGAGATCTCGATCATCACAACGTTTTCAGACCCGTCCGGCGATATTTTCACGTTCAATTTACCGCCTTCGGTGCCCATTGCCTGGACTGCGTTAATGAACAGATTATTAAAGACCGAGCGAAGAAATTCGGGATCGCCCATTACTTCAGGTACGTTTTCATGCTCGACAATGCTGATCTTTATATCGTTCTCCGCCGCCTGAGCCTCGACTATCCGCAATGAATCTTCTACCACATTCCGGGCGTTGATGACCGATAAATTAACGTTAGCCGGGCGCGAATAATTCAGAAAATCGGATATTTGCTGGTTGATACGCGCGACCTCGGCTTTTAGCTGCAAGGTCAATTTTTCGAACGTCTCACGTTTCCCGGCATCTTCCGGGGCAAATTTTGTCCGCAGGTGGTCAAGCGTCAGATTTATATAATTAAGCGGATTTCGAATTTCGTGTGCGATGGCGGAGCCCAGCCGTCCTATGACCGCGCTTTTTTCGGCTTGCTGCAGCTGCGTTTCAAGTTCGCGGGTTTTTTCGAGTTGCGCGGTCATCTCGTTGAATCTCTGGGCGAGCCGCCCCATTTCGTCCTGCCGCATGGTTTCGGGAACGCGAATCGATAAATTTCCCTCGGCAACCTCGCGTGCCGCATTCGACAAATTCGCGATCGGCGTAGTGAATCGCCAAACCAGAAGAAATGTTACCAATGTGGAAAGCGAAAGAACGACCAGCGTCACGATCAGCGGCAATACCGCCCGGCGGGCCGCTTCGCTCTTGTCGTTTTTCAGCAGGACCATGATATACCAGCGGCCCCTGCTCGTTTCGATCGGCACGGCATGAGCTTCGTCGTCAGCATTTTTATTGTCAGCCGTTTTTCGATTCGGAAAGTTCGCGAGGTCCGCGCCGAGCCGCCCGCCTTCCATCAGCGGCGGCAGGCCGGTCAGATCCGCCAGTTTTCGGTAAACTGCTTCACCGTCCTCGCCCGCCACCGGCTGATAATTGACATTCAGGCTGTCAACGATCTGCCAGTTGTTGTCGATGATAATAATGTCTGCGATCCGCTGTTTTGACGCCTCATCAAGAAATGTCTGGTCGGTGCGTCTTACCAGGTCTTCAACGCGATCTTCGTTCGACGTCAGACTGTTCGACCCGACGGCGATCCCGGCCACCAGCGCCTGAGCCTGCAGTTGCCGCAGATCGTCGTTTTCCTGCTGGGTAATTAAATTCAGGTAGTACTGAACCCCCAGCGTAGCGACCAGCATGAACGCAAGGATCAGCAAAAGCCTGCCCCGGAATGTGTTGAAAAAGTTCATAAAAAGCTTTTATTAAACGAATGCTTAAATCGCTTGCGTTGTGTCCGCCCTGAATGTTATAGTCCTATTTAGCTTTTACGCAAAGTCTTGAAAAATCAAGATCAGTCCGTAACGATTTTTCAATCACTCCATAAAATTCAATCATAAATTCGATCTAGCTGAGGTAAAACATGAAGTTGATGTGTCCCAAAAAGCGTTTGGCGAAGCTCCTTTTTCCCTTCCTTTTGATAAGCCTGGTATTCTCGATCAGCCTGCAGGCCCAATCGAAGAAGGCCGCCGCGAACAAAAAAGCCGTCGTTAAGAAGACGCAAAGTAAAACAAAGGATGCCAAGAAAGATTCGCGCAAGGCGAGAACCGCCGTTAAAGACACAAATAAAACTAAGGCCACGGCTAAAGCCAAAGATGTAAAAAAGGACTCGCGTAAAGAAAAATTGACCGCTAAGGAAAAGGCGAAGGAGAAAAATTCCAGACCTGACCCGAAAAGATCAGCGGCCGCACGCAAGGCCGAAGCCGAACGGAAACGAGTAGAAGCGGCCCGCCGGCAAGCCGCTTTGGCTGAACAGCGTCGCCGCGAACAGGCCGCACGTGAGGCCCGGGCACGCAAGATCGCCTTCGAACGCGGACTTCGCACGGAAACCGTAAGCAATATCCAGAACGATCAGACTGAAGGCGAGGATCTCACGATACGGCGGGCGGCGGTGGATGCTCTCGGCTCACACGCCGGGACCATCGTCGTGATGGAAGCACAGACAGGCAAGATCGTGACAATAGTCAATCAGGATTGGGCGATCCGCGACGGCTTCAAGCCGTGCTCGACCATAAAGCTGGTAACCGCCGTCGGCGGTATCAACGAAAATCTTATCAATGAAGAAGGCGGTATCGGAAATTCCACGTCCGGCATGAAATTGAACGATGCTCTGGCCTTTTCGAATAACGGTTATTTTCAGCGTGTCGGTTCGAATATGGGCAGCACGAAAATGATCTCTTACGCGAAAAGCCTCGGTTTGGGCGAACCGACCGGCATCAATGCTGATGGCGAAACGGCCGGTAAATTGCCCTATGGAAATAACAACGCACGCATCTATTCGCACGGGGACGATTTTGAGGTGACGCCTTTGCAGCTCGCTGTTATGGTTTCGGCAATATCGAATGGCGGCAAAAAGGTTGTGCCGCAAATTCCGCGTCCGCGGGTTGAAAAAACGGCTTTCAAAAGCCATCTTCGCGAACAGGTCAGCGTTCCCCAGCAGAATGTCGAAGGCGTGTTGCCCGGAATGGTCGGTGCTGCGGAATACGGCACTGCCCGGCGAGGTGTGGATTCGTCGATGGGCGTGGCGGGTAAAACCGGTTCGTGTATCGGCAAAGGTTCGTGGGTCGGCCTTTTTGCATCGGTAGCCCCGGTCGAAGATCCGAAATACTCGGTGGTCGTCATTACTCGCGGCCAGAGCGAACGCGGAAGGTATGCCGCTGCCATCGCCGGAAAGATATATCAGGCACTGCGTCCGCGAATCGAACGGAACGTCGATAAAGCTCTCGCCCGCAGGCTGATGAAACCGCTTCCCGCAGTCGATCTGAATACCGCCGCCCGGATGGATGAAGAAGAGGAGGATGCCGAAGAGATAATTTCCGGTGACGAAAGAGAAGCTCCTATTGTTGTTGGAAGCCGTGCAGTTCAGGTTCCCGTCCAGCCGAAAAAGATGGTTCAGAAAACATCGCTTTCGACGCCGTCATTTCCGCCCGTCGTTATCACTGTCGACAAGAGCGGAAAGGACAAGCAGCGTCCGCGTATCGTCAAGAATTAGTAAGATCAATACCTGCTGAACATTTGTTCGGCTAAAAACATCGAAACATTTTCCGGCTGCCGGAAGTTTCGGTGTTTTTTTATTTTCCGCCGGTAAGTTTTTAGCTTGACACGAACGCGAAACTTGCGTGATTATTTACCTTTCCGAATATTCCGGTGGCGGGATTCTTTTGCGAATTCTAGTATTTTATTGTCCGAAATATTTGCAACTTTTTTTTTGGGAGCATCATCTGAACTCACGCGAAACCGCTGACGCAAGTTTCGTGTTTTCGGCAGTTAGTAAGATTTGGAGATTTACAATTCAGGCGGAGGTAGATTAATGAAAACGATTTTTAGATTTTTGAGTTTGAGCCTTTTATTGGCTGGCATGGTCGCGGTAGGCACAACCGACGGCTTTGCCCAGGACCCGTGTGCCGATACGGACGGACAGACAGCCGTTTATACTAAATTCACATCGATTTACAATAAGACCGCGCTTGCGGAAATGGAATCCGCGCTCGCGACGGGCAAGGAATTTCTTGAAAAATACGGTGCATGCGAAACCCTCAAGGAACAGATCGATTTCGTCAAACCGCATGTTACAAGACTTGAGACCGCAGTTCCGGGGGAAAAGAAACGCCTTGAGTTAGCTCCTTTTTTCCAGCGGTTTGATGCTGCGATCGGCAAGGAACCGGGCCCAGGTTCGAAAAACGCAGACGAGGTGTACGCTGCCGGCAAGGAAATTTTGACCCGCCAGCCTGACAACCTCAACATTATTGTTCCGCTCGGCCTCGTAGGCCTGTATGAGTCTTACAAGAACAATAATAAGTTTGCCGACGACACGATCAAATATGCTCAG
>JACMMN010000321.1 GCA_014379075.1 Pyrinomonadaceae bacterium
GTCTTGCTTTTCTTTGATCTCTTCCTGATCGCGAAAGCACCTTACCGGGATCGGAAGGGCTGTACCATTATGGTTATGCAAAAGAATAAAACCGGCTACTTCCCGAGCCCCGGAAAACATATCCCAACCTAACCTGCTTTCAAACGAGTCACCTTTTGATTCTATTTGGTTTTGAGAAAAAATATAACTGACTTGCTGCTTGAGGAAGGGCAAGTTTTCCATGTTTCGCTTCGAATTGCGATAAATAAAAAAAACAAATGACCCAAATATAAGAAGAAGCACAGTGGATATCGCCGCTATCACGATCAAAGGTTTTGTATTGCCGCGTGCCCACTCATTGCTTGTTAAATAAACCACAATCAGTGAAGCGTTGCACAAAACAAGAGGAACGATAATGAATAAAAGAAAATTTAACTGCCTTAAGCCAACCGAGTAATTTAGCTTTAAGTATTCTTTGAATTCCATTGAAACTTTCACTTGTACGATTTTCTCTTTCACGAAAATCTCTTAGTTAGACAAATTTTCGGCTAAATCCCTTTTTTTTACGCCGAATACGGTTCATACATCCGCACTTCGATCGTGTTTTTATGACCCCGTAATATGCTCGCTCCGGGCCAATTCTGAATCCTCTTTCGCCAATTCACCGCTTTCCCTTTTAATCTTCAATTCTCCCAACTTTTCATTAACTTCGATATTCCGGTCGCCCAACACATCCTGAATATAGACCATCTGGACCAGGACCATTATCACGGCCAGCAGCGGCGTTGCCAAAACAAGACCAAGCCCGCCGACAAGCACGGCCAACGCAAGCTGAAATATGATCGTCAACGCGGGCGGCAGCTCGACCGTTTCGCGTTCGATCAGCGGCGTGACGAGGTTAGATTCGATCAACTGAACGCCGACAAATAAAGCCAGCACGTAAACGGCTTTTATCGGGCTGTCGATAAACGCGAGAAGCAGCGCCGGGAGGGCAGAGATTATCGGGCCAAAATTTGGAATAAAGGAAAGCAGTCCGGCGATAAGGCCGAGCGTCAGGGCAAGCGGCACGCTAAGAAAATACAGCCCGACCCAGGTCAGCAGGCCGATAAAGATCATCGAGCCGACCTTGCCGATCAGCCACCAGCGCAGCGTATCGCTGATCGCGAAAAGCACTTCGCGAACGCGTGTGCGTTTACCGAGCGGAAAAAGGCTCGTAAATCCGCGGCAATAAAGTCTGGGTTCGCTGGCAAGGTAGATCGCAAGCAGAATAACGATAAAAAAATTACCGATCGCACCGACCGTTGTCGAGAAAAAACCGCCGACACCGGAAAGGAGCGTTGAAGCACTGACGTTTGCTCGGACAGTTTCGATGCTCGGAAGCTGTTCGATCAACGTCCGGCCCGCGCTGTATTGCGAAATATAGTCGCCGGCGGCAGCGGCAGATTTTGGCAGCTCTACGCGCAAATGCCGCATTTGTTCGGCCACGTCAGGAGCAAGGAGCGCGATCGCTCCGGCGAGAACAGCGGTAAGCAGCACCGATACGAGCAGTACGGACCAACCCTCGCTGATATTTATGTAGCGGCTTAAAATGTCAGCGAGGCCCCGCAGAAAGATCGCGAGCAATGCGGCCGCGAAAATTAACAGCAAAACGTCGAACGTGTAATACAGAACCGCCAGCAGAATGACCGTCAGACAAATGACGCTCACCGATACAAGGAGCTTTTTGATGAAATTTTTGTCGCGGCCGTCGTCTGGCATCGTCTCAGATTATTTGCTTGTCGATCAGCAATTCCGCATTCAGTATAGCCGAACCGGCCGCACCGCGAACCGTGTTATGGCTTAACGCAACAAACCGGTAATCGAAAATGTTGTCGGGAAACACGCGGCCGACGGTGATAGTCATTCCATCGCCGTTATCGCGGTCGAGCCTTGTTTGCGGGCGTGACGGCTCGTCCGTTACCTCAATAAAACGTTCGGGCGACGAGTGAAGGTTGAGTGACGGGAACGTCTTCATCGCTTCAACGACTCCTTCCAGAGTTGCCGTCTGCTTAAGATTCACGCGGACCGACGCCATGTGGCCATCGATCACATTCACCCTGAAACACTGCGCTGATACAGTAAAATCCGCCTTAATGATCGCTCCCTCAACGAGATTCCCGATTATCTTCTGCGCCTCGATCTCAACTTTAGGCTCTTCGCCCGCGATGTATGGAATGACGTTATCCAAAATATCGAGGGAAGCGACGCCCGGATAACCGGCACCCGAAACCGCCTGCATCGTCGTGACAATGGCCGATTCAACACCGAATTTGCGATGCAAAGCGGCAAGCGGCGGAGCGAAACTGATGACCGCGCAGTTCGGATTTGTAACGATAAAACCTTTTCCAAACCCGCGGTTTTGCCGCTGTTTTTCGATCAATCCGAGGTGTTCGTGGTTGATCTCCGCGATCAAAAGCGGAACGTCCTCGTCCATCCGGTAGCTCGAAGAATTGCTGATTACCGGATAACCCGCCCGCGCAAA